>WVXK01000112.1:12855-18080 GCA_011773515.1 Deltaproteobacteria bacterium | reverse complement strand
CGCCCGCAGCCATATGGCGTGCCTCGCAGCCGGCGATATCCGGGAGTGGAGCACGGCAACGTTCTCCCCGAACCTCCTTTTTATCCTTCCCAGGAAAAGGGGGGTGAGGGCTATTTCGGGCACGAGATAGTAGGCGCCCTTTCCCCCTTCGAGGGCCTTCGAAATAGCACCGAGGTAGA
This sequence comes from Deltaproteobacteria bacterium, assembly GCA_011773515.1. Taxonomy (NCBI): domain Bacteria; kingdom Pseudomonadati; phylum Myxococcota; class Myxococcia; species Deltaproteobacteria bacterium. The sequence goes on along the minus strand of WVXK01000112.1, from coordinate 17,901 downwards.
CTTCCGTCTTGCCGGAACCGGTGACGCCGTGGAGGAGAAAGACCCGGTGGCTGCCCTCATCTATGGTTTCCATGATCCTTGCTATAGCATTCTTTTGTGGGGCGTTGAGCTCGTAGTCGGCCTGCGCTTCCTCCAGGTGCCCCTCAGGGCCATCATCGAGGGCCTCCTGCCTGACCTCGGCAAGGACACCCGCGTTCAGGAGCCTCTTCAGGACCCCCGCCGAAACGGATGTCTTCGCGAGAAGCTCTTTTCTTTCCACCCTTTCCTGCTCCCTGACGGCCTCGATGAGGGAGAGCGCCTGAGGAGACATGCGAAGGGATTCCGTCCCCTTGGGGCCCGCTTCGATGTACACCGACTCCTTCGCCCTCACCTCCCTCTTCGTCACATGGACCGGCTCGATCAGCCCTTCCGCCTCCAGCCTGGCCAGCAACGAGCCCGGCGACGGGACCTGTCTCTTCCTCATTTCCCTCTCTGCATGTGCCAGCGACACGTTTCCCCTCCGGGCGAAAAAGGCGAGCCAGGGCTCATGCGCCCCGCCTTCACCGCTGATCCTTGCGGAGTTCCCCTTCTCGGACAGGCAGAAGCGGACCTTTTCCTCCCGGAAAAATCCCGGATGGGTCATGGTCCGCAGCATCTCACCGAGGGGCGCGCCGTAGAGTCTCGCCGCCTCGTCGATGAAGCGGATATCAACCTCCGAGAGGACGGGCTCGTGGTCTATCACGTCCAGGACATCGCGGACATTTTCCACGGCGCTGACCTTCCTGACCGCAAACACGATCCCCGTTACGCTTCTTTTTCCGAAGGGGACGTAGACCCGTACCCCGGGCCGAACGAGCGAAAAGAGGTGGGGGGGCACCCGGTAGGTGTACGTTTTAAAAAGAGGAAGCGGAACCGCCACTTCAGCGTAAAGGGTATCGTTTGCCGGTGCCATATCGAAATACGCCTTCCCTGTCAGGCACGTTGTCTCCCGTTTATGTGGCCTGCCACCAGAAAAATCGGGTAAGCCCAATTATACCTTCATTCAGGGGCGTTCAGGCCCCCTTCCTTCCCTATGACTGAAACCTGTCGTGCCGTATCCTTTCCCAGTCCAGTCCCCCGCGGTCGTGGCCCCTCTTGGCCTCCGCCGGGTACCCGATCCCGATGATGCACTCCACGAGAAAGTGCTCAGGGATCCCCAGGAGCTCCCTCACGTAGTCTTCCGAAGAGCGCTGCCCCGCGTGCCTCCTCATCCGTATCTGGCACCAGCAGCTCTTAAGATCGAGGGACTCCGCACCGTACTGGAGGGTGATGGCAGCGATGGAGCAGTCCTCGATGCAGGTGTCCGACCTCGACGTGTCCCCCAGGATGACCACCGCGAGAGCCGCCCCGGCCAGAAAGCCCGACCCGTGCTCCCGGGCCTGCCCGAGTTTTTGAAGCGTCTCCCCGTCGTCCACGAAGATGAACTCCCAGGGGTTGATGGACCTGGATGAGGGGGAGCGCAGCAGCGCCTCCTTCAGGATCTCAACCTTCCCCTCCTCGATGGCCCGTTTCTCAAACTTCCTCACGCTCCTTCTGTTTCGCAGTATCTCGATCATTTCCCCCTCCTTTTGCCGGGCAAGTCCCTGCAATAAAAAAAATGAGCTAACCGGCACCGGTTAGCTCACGGTTTTTTCCTGGTGGAGGAGAAGGGACTCGAACCCTCGACCTTCGCGTTGCGAACGCGACGCTCTCCCACCTGAGCTACTCCCCCGAAAATTGCCATTGCGATCCTGACCCGGGAGACATTTTATCACAACCACCGCCGGCACTTAACGCAAAATTAGCTCCCCTCGGCCCGATTTCCTGATGGTCTGTTGCCTTTCCGCTCCCTTCTGTCTACACTGTGGTATGACCATCGCATAACCCGCCGGGAAAGGAGAAAAGACGCTGAAGAGGTCACTTGGCATCATCGTCGCCCTCCAGATTGCCCTGACGCTGGGAACCCTCGCCTCTGCACAGGATGTGGTAACGATAGGGGCGATCATTTCCGTTACGGGCTCGTCCTCCTCTCGCGGGGAGGTCCAGAAAAAAAGCGCTCTTCTGCTGCAGGACCTCATAAACAACCGGGGCGGGATCTACGGCAGGAAGCTCAAAGTAGTAGTCTACGACGACGAGTCGGACGTGAACACCTGTCTCCTGGCGGCGGAAAAAATGCTGTACTGGGAACAGGTCGCTGCCGTGATCGGGCCCACCACGTCGGGCAACACCCTCGCCGTCTCGGGCATATTCGAGAAAGCGAGGATCCCCCTCCTTTCCCTTGCAGGATCGGAAAAGATCGTAAACCCTCTGAAGAGATGGGTCTTCAAGATACCCCCTTCCAGCCGTCAGGCCGTCATGAAAACTCTGAATCACGCCAGATCAACCGGCATCAGAAAGATCGCCATGATCACCTCCTTTTCCGGAACCGGCCAGGAGGCGAGGGCTGCGGTGGAGCAAATCGCCCCCGGCATGGGGATCAGCCTTGTGGCCGACGAACTCCTCAGCCGCGGAGAGAGAGACGTCACGCCGCGCCTCGAGAGGATCATGGTAGCCGGGGCCCAGGCAATCCTGTGCTGGGCCTCTGACATCCAGGCGTCGGCCGTGGCGAAAAACATGGCGGAGCTGGAGATCAGGATCCCCCTCTACGCGGGTCCCCAGGCGGCATCCAAAAGGTTCATTGCCCTCTCCGGCAGGGCAGCGGAAGGCGCACTGCTCCCCGTGGAGAGGGTCACCGTTTTCAAACAGATAGGAGACGGCGACCCCCGGAAGGAACCCACGTTTGACTACTACAGGGAGTACGAGTCCCGTTACAAAACCCCTTCCCCGCCACCGGGGGCATACGTCCGCGATGCCATCATGATCATCGAAAAAGCCATACGGGAAAAGGGCTCGGTCTTCCCTGCGGACATCCGGGACAGCCTGGAGCAGATGGGGAGTTTCGCGGGGCTGGGGGGAGTGTACGATTATTCAACGGGAGATCACGGCGGCCTCGACTGGAGAAACTTCGAGCTGGTCCGGGTGGAGAAGGGCCGGTTCAAGATAGTCAGGTGACCGGGGCCAGGTGCCCGGCTGCTGTAAGGTATGGAGGGGGCCAAGGAGTCTGGTACAATAGGGGTGTGGTAGAGCGCAGTCGACCAATCAGAGAAAGGAGGTCGTGATGGTTGTCTTCGAGTATCGCTTCGACGTGCTGCCCGGAAAACTCGCTGAGTACAAAAGGTACACCAACGGCATCGGAAAGGACATCTGGCTCAAGTACCCCGGGGTCAAGAGCTACCGTGTGTACCAGAGCATCTTCGGGGGGGCCACACCGCAGCGGGTCATCCAGGTCGAGCTGGAGAGCCTTGATGCACTCGAAAAGATCTTCTCCGACAGGAAATTCCAGAAGGCAAAGGAAAAATTTCATTCCCTCGTCTCCCACGTCTCCCACTCATTTCTCGCCACGGTAAGGGAGGGGAAAAAGAAGTAGAGAGATCGGGGGGCAGGCGCCCCCCTTTCGCGAAAAACCGGTTCGCAGCGGGCGAAACCAAGCCCGCGAAACCTTATTTCTTCATGTTCAGGATTCTTGCGTAGATCACCTTTCTGGAAATACCCGTCTCCTGGGAGAGCTTTTTCGCCAGCTCGCTGGGAGAGCCGTCAAAGGTCTGCATCTCGCCCTCGATGAGCATCTCGATGTTGTCCCGTATGGCCTCCCTGTGCCGCGCCCCCTCGATGACGAGGGTAATTTCACCATACACCTTCTCCCGGCCCATGATCTCGTCACGCAGCTCGCTCACCGTTCCCCGGAGAACCTCCTCGTTTATCTTCGTCATCTCCCGGAGCAGTGCCGCTCTTCTTGCCCCCAGGACCCCGGCCATGTCGTCGAGGGACTCCTTTATCCTGTGGGGAGACTCGTAGAGGATGATCGTTCGCTCCTCGTCTGCAAGGGACTGAAACTTCTTGATCCGCCGCTCCCGCTTGGGTGGTATGAAGCCTTCGAAACAGAACCGGTCCGTGGGGAGACCGGAGAGGACGACGGCCGACACGATCGCCGAGGGGCCCGGGACTACCTCGACGCTTATCCCTGCATGGATGGCGTCCCTGACGAGATTGTAGCCGGGGTCTGATATGCCGGGTGTCCCCGCGTCGGATACGAGGGCGATGCGCTCACCCCTTTTGAGGCGTGTGATGATCTTGGCCCCGGCAGCGTCTTTGTTGTGCTCCTGGTAGGTAATCAGGGGTGTCTTTATCTCATACCTGTTCAAGAGCTTGACGGTCCTCCGGGAATCCTCACAGGCTATCGCATCGGCCGATTTCAGGACTTTGATCGCCTTGAACGTGACATCCTCCAGGTTGCCCAGCGGCGTCGCCACCACGTAGAGAATTCCATTCGCCATCTCAGAGCTTTCTCCTGTCGACCACCCTCTCCGCCTTCCCATCAGAGCGCTCGAGGGTCATCCGCTCAACGAGCCGCACATCGACGGAGATCCCGAGCTCGGAGGAGAGGCGCTTCTTGATGAGCTCGATAAGCTGGCGCTGCTTCTTCATCTGGTCGAAAAATATCGCCTCCGAGACCTCCACGAGAACGGCAACCTCGTCCATGGCTTCCTTTCTGTCTATCACGATCTGGTAGTGGGGCTCCGTCCCCTCGATCTCGAAGAGTATCGTCTCTATCTGCGAGGGGAAGACGTTTACCCCCTTTATGATGATCATATCGTCAGACCTTCCCACGACCCTCCCCATCCGTATCGACGTCCTCCCGCAGGGGCAGGGCTCGGCGATGAGCCTCGTCAGATCCCTGGTCCTGAAGCGGACCATGGGGAAAGCCTCCTTGGTCAGGGTCGTAACGACCAGCTCCCCCGTATCGCCATAGGGGGTCGGCTCGAGGGTCTCCGGGTCGACCACCTCGACGAGAAAGTGGTCCTCGTTGATGTGGAGGCCTTTCCGCTCGAGGCACTCACCGGAGACGCCCGGCCCCAGGACCTCGCTGAGGCCGTAATTGTCCGTTGCCACGATCTTGAGCTTCTCCTGTATTTCCTGGCGCATCCTTTCGGACCAGGGCTCGGCGCCGAA
>WVXK01000112.1:9820-12847 GCA_011773515.1 Deltaproteobacteria bacterium | reverse complement strand
CATGATCTTGACCTGCCTGCGCGTGTTGCCGCTCGAAATGGGAATCACCGATGCCCCTATTCTCTCGGCACCGTAGTGGAGCCCGAACCCCCCGGTGAAAAGGCCGTACCCGAAAGCGATCTGGACCACGTCGTCCTTGGTCACGCCGCCGGCGGTGAGCACCCGGGCCACGAGATTCGACCAGTTCTTGATGTCGTTTTTCGTGTACCCCACCACCGTGGACATCCCCGTCGTTCCCGACGAGGCGTGGACGCGGACCACCTCCCTGAGGGGGATCGCGAACATCCCGTACGGGTAGTTCTCCCTGAGATCGTCTTTGGTCGTGAAGGGCAGCCTTCGAAAATCCTCGAGGGAGCGGAACTCGTCGGGGTCTATCCCCATCTCGTCGAACTTCTTCCGGTAAAAGGGCACGTTCTTGTACACCCTGTTCAGGGTCGACTGAAGACGTTCGAGCTGGACCTGCTCGACCTCCTCCCTCTCCATGCATTCGTAATCAGGTTCCCAGTACATCCGCCTCCTCCAATCCCAGATATGGTTCACGATTCATGGTTGAGATCCCTGCCCAGATAGGCTCTCTGGATGTCTTTGTTCAGCATCAGGTCCTCAGCAGGCCCCTGCAACATTATTCTACCCGATTCGATGACGTAACCTCTATTTGCAATTTTCAGGGCGCTACGGGCATTCTGTTCGACCAGAAGAACCGTGTTTCCCTCGTCGCGGAGCCGTTCGATGACGCGAAAGATACTCCTCACGATGATCGGGGCAAGCCCCATCGACGGCTCGTCCATCATGATCAGCTTGGGCCTCGCCATGAGAGACCTCCCGATGGCGAGCATCTGCTGCTCACCCCCGGAGAGCGTTCCCGCCAGCTGGTTCTGACGCTCCAGAAGGAGGGGAAAGAGCTCGTACACCCTTTCCATATCCGATTCGGCCTTTGCCCGCTCTCTTCTCCTGACCTGGACGTACCCGCCGAGGAAAAGATTCTCTCTCACCGTCATGGTGGAAAAGATCTGTCGCCCCTCGGGGACGAGGGAGCACCCGAGAAAAACGATCTCTTCGGGAGACATTCCCATGATGTCTCTCTGATCGAAGATGACCTCGCCGGCCCTGGCTTTCACCAGGCCCGCGATGGTTTTCAGGAGGGTCGACTTCCCCGTTCCGTTCCCGCCGATTATCGTCACGATCTCCCCGGGGCTTACGTGCATCGATATCTTGTGAATAACCGTCAGCTTTCCGTAACCGGCTTCCAGGTTCCGTATCTTAAGCATCTTCCTCTCCCAGGTACACCCGGATCACCTCCTGGTCCTTCTGGACGCCGAGGGGAGTATCCTCGGCGATCTTCTCCCCGTAGCTGAGCACGACGATCTCGTCGGATATCCTCATGACGAGGGACATGTCGTGGTCAACGATCAGGATGGTCACCCCCCTGTCCCGTATCTTCTCTATGAGCCCGCCTATCTCCACCGTCTCCCGGATATTCAGCCCCGCTGCCGGCTCGTCGAGCAGGAGCAGATGCGGCTCGCAGGCAAGGGCGCGGGCGAGCTCGACAATCCGCTGCTGGCCGTAGGGAAGGCTCGTCGCCTCCACATGGGCCACCCGGGATAACCCGAGAAATCTCAGCAGCTCCATCGACCTATCGGTGATCGCCTTCTCCTCGCGCCAGGTCCAGGGCAGCTTCAGCATGGCGGCGATAAAACCCGCCCTGCCGTGGATGTGCCTGCCCACCATGACGTTCTCCAGAACCGTCATCTTCGGAAAGAGCTTCACGTGCTGGAAGGTGCGGGCAAGCCCCATTTGCGCAATCTGAAAGGGCTTCTTGTCCTGGATCATCTCCCCCTCAAAAAAGATCTCCCCCGAGTCGGCCCGCAGGGACCCCGATATCAGGTTGAAGAGGGTGGTCTTTCCGGCCCCGTTGGGTCCGATCACCGCCTTGATCGCTCCCCGTGACACGGCGAAGCTCACGTCGTTCACCGCGTGGAGGCCGCCGAAGCGCCGGTGAAGCTTTTTTACCTCAAGAAGATCCATCGTGCTGCTCCTCCAGGTCTTCGGGGGAAAGCTTCTTTTTCACCGTCTGGAACAGATTGGCGGGGACGATCCCCCCGGGGGCAAAGAGCATGATCACGATCAGGATCCCGCCGAAAACGGCATCGTCCATGGATCCGAAGAGGCCACGCAGGGAGAGGAAGTTCAGCGCCGTCCCCATGGTAAGCGCGCCCCAGAGGTTCGCCATTCCGCCCACCGCCACGATGGCAACGTAGCGGATCGACTTCATGACCGATGCCTCCGATGGCCCGATGCCCCCGTTGTAGTGGGTGAGGAAAACACCCGCGATGGCCGAAAAAGCCGCGCTGAGAACGAAGATGCTCAGCTTGTACCCCGCCGTGTCCACCCCCATGGCATCCGCCGCCTCCTCGTTGGCGTGGATGGACCGAAGCGCCCTGCCCACCCGCGAGTCGACCAGGTTCAGAAGACCCAGCAGGAAAAGGATCACGAGCCCCCAGGCGATGTAGTAGTTTGCAACCCGTGAGGAGAGGTCTCCGCTCACGACGACCCCGGGAAGCAGCGGGAAGGGGGGGACGTCGGAGAGCCCGTCGGCCTCCCCGAAAATTGCCGCCCCCAGGACGATACGGTAGATGATGATGCCAAAACCCAGCGTCGCCATCGCCAGGTAATGACCCTTGAGCTTCAATACGGGTCCGCCGATCGCGTAAGCGATGATGACCGCTGTCAGCACCGCCAGGAAGCAGGCCACCCAGGGGTGGAGATAGAGGATGTGCTCCCCGTAGAGGTTCTTCCGGAGACTCAGGGCACCTGCCTTCGACAGGAGCGACACGAACCACACATCCTTGAAAGGAAGCAGGTTGAAGGTGGTGAAAAAAGCCGAGATGTAGCCGCCTATAGCGAAGAACCCCGCGTGGCCGAGCGATATCTGTCCGGCATACCCCATGAGGAGGCAGAGCCCGAGGATGACGAGAAGGTAGTAGGCCGACATGGTGAGCTGGGTCAGGTAAAACCCCGTGCCGGTGA
>WVXK01000112.1:0-9785 GCA_011773515.1 Deltaproteobacteria bacterium | reverse complement strand
ATGCTCCTTCTTTCCATCAAAACTCCTTCAGGCTGAACTCCTCTCTGCTTCCGAAAAGCCCGCTGGGCCGAACGAAGAGGATGATCAGCAGTATGGATATGGCGATGGCGTCCTTGTAGGCCGTGGGGAGGACCCAGATGCTGAAAGACTCGAGGACCCCCAGGATGCAACCGCCCACCACCGCCCCCATGCTGTTGCCGAGGCCTCCCAGGATCGCCACGGTGAACCCCTTGATCGCCAGCGGCACCCCGCTGTTGTACTGCACGTAGGTTATGGGAGAGACGGCGCATCCCGCGAGGGCCCCGATGCCCGCGCTCAGCACGAAGGAGAGGGTAACCATGTTCCTGGCGCTCACCCCGCAGAGCCTGGCGGCATCACGGTTCGCCGCGCAGGCCCGCATCTTTCTCCCCAGAAGGGTAAACTTGAAGAAGAGGCTCAGGATAGCCACCATGACCGAGCAGATCCCGACGACCCAGAGCACCTGGGGAGAGACGTGCACGCCCGCAAAGGACAGGGAGGTAACCTCGTTTCCCGTGAAATAGGGCAGGGCACGAACCCGCTCATCCCAGATGTGCAGTGCCGCCTCCCTGATGATGATCGATATGCCGATGGTGATGATTATCATCCGCAGGATGGACGGGCCCACCAGCCAGCGGATGAAGATGACTTCGATAAGTGCCCCCACGATCATCGTGATGAGGACGGCCAGCATGATCGAAAGGGGGAGGCTCAGAAAGGAGTTGAACGTCACGGCGACCATGCCGCCCAGCATGACGAACTCGCCCTGGGCAAAATTGATGATTCCCGTGGTATTGTAGATGATATTGAACCCTATGGCCACGATGGCGTAGATGATGCCATAGGTTATGCCGGCGACGATATACTGAAAAAAGAGTTCTATGCCCATACATTTGTACCAAAAATGCTGATTCGCTCGATTTTCCTACTATGACTGAATTATAGTGCGGATTGCGGATCTCGGAGTGCGGAATAGAAACCCATCTCGAATTCGAGGTAAAAATCGCGAGTCTTGAGATCTAAAATCAGAAACCGATGCTTTTTTTCACTCCGCAATCCAGGTTCCACACTGCCGACAATATCGATAACCCTCTGCCATCAGATAGTTATAGTATCTGAACACCCTCTCTGTCAAAATAAGAGGGAGTATCCAAGTGCTTCCTGAATACTCCCCTCTTTATTATGTGCCCCGATCGTAATGCCTGTTATTTCAACAGGACAAACTTACCTCCTTTGACGGTGAGCATCTCGAAGGCATTGATGTCGAGGCCGCCGTGGTCATCGGGGGAGAAATTGAACACGCCACCCGTCCCGACAAATCCTTTCATGTTCACGATGGCGTCCAACACCTTTTCCTGGTCGGGACCTGCCTGTTCGATCGCTTTGACCAGTATCATGAAGGCGTCGTAGGCATGCCCGCCGAAGGTGCTCACCTCCTCCCCGTACTTCGCCTCGTAGTCTCTCTTGTACTTTACGAGGACAGCCTTCTGCGGATGGTCTTCGGGAAGTTCTTCAGCAACGAGAAGCCTTCCCGCGGGGAAGATGATCCCCTCGGCGGCTTCACCCGCGGCTTCCACATACTTTATGTTCCCGAAACCGTGGCTCTGGAAGAGCGGGACGTTCATCCCGATCTGCCTCATGTTCTTTGCGAAAATTGACTGAGCAGGGGTTATAGACCAGTTAATTACTGCCTGCACATTCTGCGCTTTTACTTTCGTTGCAACAGCCGTTAAATCAGCACCCTTTGCATCGTAGACTTCGCTGATGAGGATCTCGATACCATACTCGGGCGCCAGCTTTTCGATTTGCTCCTTCCCCGCTTTTCCAAAACCGGTGTTCCCGACTACAACACCCACTTTTGAGATGCCCATCTTGTTCATCTGCATGAATATCATGCGTGCTGCATTGCTGTCAGTCTGCGGGGTCTTGAAGACATACCTGGCAACAGGATTGATTATCTGTTCTGCAGCGGCACAGGAGAGAAGGATAATCTTCGCTTCTTCACAGGTGCCCTTGATTTTCAATGTTTCACCACTTCTCGATGGGCCGATGATGGCAAAAACCTTCTCCTCTTCGATGAGCTGCTTGGCGAACGAGATCGCTTTTTCCGGTTGCCCTTGTGAATCCTTGATGATGAGCTCCACCTTGTTGCCGTTGATGCCGCCCTTCGCGTTCACCTCATCTACGAGCATCTGAAGCGTCTTGGCCTCGGGAGCTCCGAGAAAGGATGCCCCCCCCGTGACGGCCAGAATGGCCCCCACCTTGATGACCTCTCCCGCAACGGCATAGGACGCCGTCGAGACCGCGAGGATCACCGACAAAATCATGAACTTCAGCTTTTTCATAGTACCCCTCCTTGTATGTATTTACCCCTTCCCGGCTATCGCCTGAGAACTACAGGGCGTATACTTCCTCTCCTTTGAGAATGCGGACTCCCCTCTTCTGGAGGATTTTTATGGCATCGTCTATTTCATCGAAGCGGAATATGATGATGGCGTTTTCCCCGCTCTTCTGGACGAAGGCGTACATGTATTCCACGTTTATCTCTCCCCCCCTGAGCGCTTCGAGGATGCCGGCGAGGCCGCCCGGCCTGTCGGGGACCTCGATGGCCACCACTTCCGTCTTCCCCACGGTGAACCCGTTCTCCTTGAGCACCGCCTTTGTCTTCTCCCTGTCGTTTACGATCAGCCGCAGGATGCCGAAGTCCGCCGTGTCGGCAAGGGAAAGCGCCCGTATGTTGATGCCTGAAGATGCCAGGATGCCGGTCACTTCCGCAAGCCTTCCCGACTTGTTCTCGAGAAACACCGATATCTGTTCCACCTTCATTTCCCCTTCTCCCCTCTCATATCTTCCGGTTGTCGATGACCCTTTTCGCCTTCCCCTCGCTGCGCTGGATGGTCCTGGGCTCGACGAGTTTGACCACGCAGGAGATGCCGAGCATCTCCTTGATTTCACCCTCGATGCTCTTACTCAGACGCTCGAGCTCCTTTATTTCATCAGAGAAAATATCTTCGTTGATCTCGACCTGGACTTTCATCGTGTCGAGGGCCCCCTCCCGGTCGACGATGATCTGGTAGTGGGGCTCGACCCCATCGATGCCCACGAGTACGTGCTCGATCTGGGAGGGAAACACGTTCACTCCCCGTATGATGAGCATGTCGTCGGTCCTTCCCGATACACGCTCCATCCGAACGAAAGCCCTCCCGCAGACACAGGTCTCGGGGATGATCTTGGTAATGTCGCTGGTCCTGTACCTGACGACGGGAAATGCCTCCTTCGTAATGGTGGTAAATACCAGCTCCCCCACTTCGCCGTGGGGAAGNNNACGTGAAGCCCGCTCTTTCCCTCTATGCACTCGCTCGCCACTCCCGGGCCGATCACCTCGCTGAGGCCGTAGATATCGATGGCGCTTATCCTGAGCTTCTTCTCTATCTCCTCCCGCATCTTTTCGCTCCACGGCTCGGCCCCGAAAATGCCGACGCGAAGCTTGAGCTCCGCCGGGTCGACGCCCATATCCTCCATGACATCGGCAAGGCTCAGGGCATAGGAGGGGGTGCAGAGGAGGACGGTGGAGCCGAAGTCCTGCATGATCATGATCTGCCGCTTCGTGTTTCCTCCGGACATGGGGATGACCGTCGCCCCTATCTTCTCGGCCCCGTAGTGTGCGCCGAGACCTCCCGTGAAGAGACCGTACCCGTAAGCGTTGTGCACCACGTCTCCCTGCCGTGTCCCCCCGCAGGCCAGCGTTCTCGCCATCAGCTCAGCCCACGTTTCGATGTCCCGTCTCGTGTACCCCACGACGGTAGGCTTTCCCGTCGTACCGGAAGAGGCGTGAATCCTGATCACCCGCTCGAGAGGCACGGTAAACAGGCCGAAGGGGTAGTTCTGCCTCAGGTCCTCTTTCGTCGTAAAGGGCAGCCTCCTCAGGTCATCGATGCCCTTTACGAGATCGGGACTGACTCCCGCCCCGTCCATCTGGCTGCGGTAAAAGGGAACCGTCGCATAGACACGCTCCAGCAGCGCCTTCAGCCTTTTCACCTGGAGCGCCTCGAGGGCCTCCCGGGGCAGCGTCTCAAACTCCTCGTTCCAGATCATACGAACGCGACCTCCAAGCTCACGTTTACATCCGCCCGATACTTTCCGTATCGTTCATCAGCACACCCCCGGCGTCAGGCTTTCATGAGCGCCTTTTCCACGACCCGCCTTCCTTCGCTGAAGGCCTGCCAGTTCACCTCGAGCAATTTCTCGGGGACTTTACCCGATATTACACCGAAAAAGTCATCTTCATCAACAGGAACAAAGTTCGAAAGGGCACCCACCAGCACCATGTTCAGCGCCCTCACCTCTCCCAGAGACGTGGCCACCTCAAGGGCGTCCACGGGAAACAGGGGCACCCCCAGCTCATGGAAACGCTCGAGCACGCCTTCCGGGTATCGCTCGAGACCCGTGGCGACGGAAGGGGGGAAAATCCTCTGCGAGTTCACGATCAGCTTCGTCTTCCTGTTCATAAAGGAAAGGTATCTGAGGGATTCGACGAGCTCGAAGGATACGACCACATCGGCTGCGCCATTCTCGATGAGGGGGGAAAACACCTTTCTGCCGTAGCGGAGGTGGGCAACCACGGACCCGCCTCGCTGCGCCATGCCGTGGACCTCGCTCTTTTTCACGTCGAACCCCGCTGCGAGCAGCGCCAGGGAGGTCAGTTCGCTCGCCAGGAGGATTCCCTGGCCCCCCACGCCGCAGAAGATGACGTTACCTTTCCCCTTCACTTCCCCCCTCCTCTTCGATGACGATAGCCTGGAACTTGCAGAGGGGAGCGCACTGGCCACACCCATCGCACAGGACGGGATTTATCCTGGCGTAGCCCTTCTGGTTCGGCCTCATCCCGAGGCGGACCGCCTCCTCTTCGGTGACTGGCACCCACTCTATGGCCGGACACCCGAGTTTCAGGCAGGTCCTGCAGCCGGTACACTTTTCCAGGATCACGAGGTGAACGGGTTTCTTCTTCTGTTTCTCCACGGGGAGGAGGACGCAGGGGTACTCCGTTATGACCACCGAGGGCTCCGGCCGCTCCACTTCCCGTTTCAGCAGCTGGTAGGTCTTCTCGATGTCGTTCGGATTGATCCGGTACACGTGCTCTACCCCCACCGCCCTGCACAGGGCGGGAAGGTCGACTTCGACCGTCTTCTCCCCGGACAGCGTCTGTCCCGTGACGGGATTTTCCTGCTGTCCCGTCATGGCGGTGGTCCTGTTGTCGAGAATGATGACCGTGGAAAAACCCCTGTTGTAGACGATGTCGATCAGGCCGGTGATCCCCGAATGGATGAAGGTGGAATCACCGATGACGGCCACCACCTTGCCGAGTGCATCCTTTCCGATGGCCTTCTCCATGCCGAAGGCGTTCCCTATGCTCGCCCCCATGCAGACGCAGGAGTCCATCGTCTCCAGGGGCTTGAAAAAGGCGAGGGTGTAACACCCGATGTCCCCCGCAACGAACACGTCGAGCCGGGAGAGAGCGAAGAAAAGGCCCCGATGAGGGCACCCGGGACAGAGGTTCGGCGGCCTCGCGGGCACCTCCACGGGAGCAAATGCCGGTTCCTCGGCTATTCCCGTCACCGCCTGGCGGACGACCCGGGCGTCGATCTCGCCGTAGGCCGGGATGACCTCCTTCCCCCTGCAGGGGACGCCCATCGCCTTGACGTGGAGCTCGATGAAGGGATCGAGCTCCTCGACGATGAATATTTCCTCCATCTTTTCGGCAAAACTCCTGATCAGTTTTTCCGGGAAGGGGTAGATCATGCCCAGCTTCAGGACCGGCGCGTCGGGGAATGCCTCCTTCACGTGGAGGTAGGATACGCCGGAGGTGATGAACCCCCTCTTTCCCCTGCCCGGCTCGATGACGTTTTCCGGGAAGGTCTCGGCAAACTCTCTGAGCCTGGCCAGCCTGTCTTCCAGCGCCGCCCTCCTCTTCCTCGCATTCACGGGTAGCATGACGAACTTGTCGGGGTCCTTGACGATGCCGGGCTCGACCTTCAGGTCCATGAGTTCTCCGGGCGTTACGACTCCCTTCACGTGGGACACCCGGGTGGTGGTCCGGATCAACACCGGCGTATCGAAGGCCTCACTGATCTCGAAAGCGCGCCTGGTGAACTCCTTCGCCTCGAAGGAGTCAGCCGGTTCGAGCATGGGTATCTTCGCCGCAAAGGCGTAGTTTCTGTTATCCTGCTCGTTCTGGGAACTGTGCATTTCCGGGTCATCGGCAGTCACGATGACGAACCCCCCCCGGACGCCCGTGTAGGCCGACGTAAAGAGCGGGTCTGCAGCAACGTTCAGCCCCACGTGCTTCATGGCCGCAAGCGTTCTCGCGCCGGCGAAGGATGCGCCGAGGCACACCTCCACCGCCACCTTTTCGTTCGGCGCCCATTCCGTATACACGCCGCTGAAGCGCGACAGGGATTCGAGAATCTCCGTCGAGGGGGTACCCGGGTAGGCCGAAGCGACCTTCACCCCCGCCTCGAAAGCCCCCAGGGCGATCGCCTCGTTTCCCGACAGGAGCATTTTCCGTGCCTCAACTCGCTTTTCCCTCACGACCCACCTCACAAGAAGATGCGTTTAAAAATAAACCGTTATCACGCCGGTCTTCCCCCCGCAGCGGACGAGTCCCGGCGCGTGCAATCCGTGAGTACCGACACAGGGGAAGCCCGCAGCGCGGGGGAAAAGGGGAGCGATCAGATGATCTCGCCCCCCGCTGAAAAAGCGTTTTCAATGTGGTCCAGGCCCGCGAAGCGGCCCGTTCCGTCCACTGTCACGATAATCACGTCGAAGCGCACCGAGTCTTCCGGCTTCCGGTATCCACCGATCACTTCCCGGGCAGCACTGGCCACGCTCACTCTCTTGCCGAATCCGACTATTTCCGAGCTCAGGAGGGGGGAGTGACTCCTTTTGCTCCTCACCTCCACCACGACGAGGGTGTCGTCCCTGCGCGCGATAATATCGATTTCACGGCGACCGGCCCTGATATTTCGGCCCACGACCCGGTACCCCCGTTCTTCGAGGTACCGGCAGGCTCTCTCCTCCGCCTTTTTGCCCGATGCAACACTCCCCCTCCTACTCATCGGCTACGCCCCGGAAGGACTTCCGGTGGATGGGACAGGGGCCGTACTTTTCGATCGCCTCCCGGTGCTCCCTCGTGGGATAGCCCTTGTGCCTGGCAAAGTTGTACTGGGGAAAGGCGTCGTGATACTTCTCCATGATCGCATCCCTGGTCACCTTCGCGACCACCGAGGCCGCCGCAATCGACTGGACGGTCACATCGCCGGCTCTGACGGTGATCTGCTCGATGTTCAGGTCGGGAATGGCAAACCGCCCGTCGACGAGGATGACATCAGGGGTCACGTCGAGCATCTTTACCGCCCTTTGCATCGCGAGCAGGCTCGCCTGGTGTATGTTGAAAAGGTCCACCTCCATATGCGTGGCGATGCCGACACCGTAGGATTCAGCTTCGTTGGTTATGGTGAAGAAAAGAGATTCTCGCTTTTCGGGGGAAATCTTCTTTGAATCCCCTATCTGCTTGTTCTGATATCCCTTCGGAAAGGTAACTGCCGCGGCAACGACGGGGCCGGCAAGCGGACCCCTGCCCGCTTCATCGACACCCGTTATGCATTTATACCCTCTATCTGCGAGGCTGTACTCCAACCTGATCATCAAGGGGTTGGTTAACTCTTCTTGCCGCGAGGTTTCTTCCCGGTCTCTTTCCCCTTCTCCTCGTCCCCGGTGGAGGAGTCTTTCCCGGCTTGCTCTTCACCTTCCTTCGGGGCGACTGCTTCTGCTTCTGCTACTTCTGCTTCGGCTGCTTCTGCTTCGGCTGCCTCTTCCTGGGCTGCTTCCTCCTCCGGCTCTGCGGCTGCAGGTTCTTCCACCGCCGCCTCCTCGACCGCTTCCTCCGCCTCAGCCTCAAGAGCATCCGCTTCCACAGGCGGGGTATCAGCTACGTGATCGGGAGTATCTACAACCGCTTCCGGCGCAACGGGAGTTTCCTCTTCGATGGCGGCTTCATCCTCCCGCGCCTCCACCTCGCTCTTTTTCAGCATCCAGTCCTTCTTCTCTTTCACCTTCGCCTTCTTGCCGGACAGCTCCCTGAGATAGTAGAGTTTCGCCCGCCTCACGTCTCCCCGCCTCTTTATCTCTATCTTCTGGATCAGGGGGGAAAAGAGGGGAAAAGTCCTCTCAACGCCAACCCCGTAGGATTCCTTCCTGACCTTGAACGTGCTGGAGATCCCGTTGTTGTGAATGCTGATGACGACTCCCTCGTAATACTGGACTCTCTCTTTTTCCCCCTCCTTGATCCTGAGGTACACACGCACGGTATCTCCCGCCTTGAACCTGGGGATCTTCCTCTTGAGGGAATCCTTCATTATGTCATCGATGATACTCATCTCTTCCTCCGGCAAACGATGCGGCAAGACTGTTCAATATATTATTTTCCAAATAATCTGTCAATAATTATCGCCGCAGCGCACCTCACGGAAAGGTGGTTGTAGTCATCGGATATCACGATCGGCTCGAGCACCATGTGGGATGACGTGACGAGATCATCCGAAAGCCCCCACCCCGTTCCGAACATTATAATTGAAACTGAGCCGTCTTTCAGTATTTTCTTCCCCTGCCGGTAATCCACCTGGCCCGGATGCTTCCTCCCCGTCGTGGCAACGAGCCTCGCCTCCCTGCCCGTCTTTTCCTCGACACGCTTAACCATCTCCTCGATGCTGGGGACCAGCTCGATCATCGCGAAGGCCACCCTTCGCGTCTCGTTGTAGGACGCCCCCGCGCCCTTTTCCCAGTGGCCGATGATACGCCGTGCCAGCTCGGCCTGCAGATGCGAGGGCTGGACTATGTAGAGCCCACCGAGCCCGAAGGTCTTTGCAAGCCGCGACAGGTCATGTAGGTCGAGGTTGGTGATCGACGTCGTGACGACCCTTCTGCCCTTGTCGTACACGGGATGGTGCACGAGGGCCATATAGATATGGCTTAAACCCATCGTTCAGTCCTGCGTTCGTCGTTCATAGTTTGAAACCTGATAGGAGATAGGAGAAAAAAGACAGGTGACAGGTGGTGTACAGACAACTCTCCCCTCTTTCCTTTCACCTCTCGCCTCTCAAGGGTTTTGTGTTTTCTGCTGTGATCCCATTCCCCAATCTGCTTTCCGATATCCGCACTCTGCGTTACTATTTTTCTTTTTTTCTTTCTCTTTCTGCTTCCTTCATGAGATCGTCGAGGATCCTGTTTGCTTCATCACTCAACTTTTCTCTCTTCAGGAGGTCGGGACGAACGGCGAGGGTCTTCTTCAGGGCCTCCCTGATGCGAAATTCCCGTATCCTCTCATGATTCCCCGAGAGCAGCACCTCCGGCACGCTCATACCCTCGAATCGCTCCGGCCGGGTGTAGTGGGGAGGAGCGAGAATGCCCTCCTCGAAGGAATCTCGCGCAACGGACTCCATCGTCCCCACCACGCCGGGAACGAAGCGTGAGACGGCATCTACGAGGGCCATCGCAGGGATCTCTCCCCCGGTCAAAACGTAATCGCCCATCGAGATCTCCATATCGGCGAGATGAAGAGACACCCTGTTGTCTATACCCTCGTACCTTCCGCAGATAAGGATCAGGTGCTCCCTGCCGGCAAGCTCCCGGGCGAGGGCGCTGTCGAAACGCCGGCCCTGCGGGGTGAGGAGAACGACCGTCCCCCTGCCGAACTCCCCCGTTACGTGCTC
>WVXK01000111.1:25359-25814 GCA_011773515.1 Deltaproteobacteria bacterium | reverse complement strand
GACCACATAGAGAGCTCCAACGCTTCAAAATACGGGAGATATTCCCTTGCGGGAATGGAAAAGCTGGAAGCCGCGACCCATCAGTCCGCCCACGGGGGGTACGACAACACCTATGCCAACATCGATCCAAACAGGGTCCTTCCCCTCGATATGATGAGGGAACTGGAAAAGGACCTGGGCTTTCAGCAGTACGCCTGGTATTACTCCACCGTGGGAAACGGGACCTCGGTGGACAGCGCCCAGAAGTTCGCGAAGGAGATTGCCGTAGATCTCGTCCGGGACGGCGTTGCGGCGGTCATCCTCACTTCCACGTGAGGGACCTGCACTCGTTGCGGGGCAACGATAGCAAAAGAGATAGAGCGGGCCGGAATCCCGGTGGCCCACATCTGCTCCATCATCACCATCTCACAGACCGTGGGGGCAAACAGGATCATACCGGCCATCGCCATCCCCCA
>WVXK01000111.1:22884-25273 GCA_011773515.1 Deltaproteobacteria bacterium | reverse complement strand
GGGAAACGTTTGACATGGGAACGTAAATGATCCGCGGAGACCATCTCATTGAAATCAATGAAGCCGATTTCCATGCAGATGTCCTTTCCTCCGAAACCGTCGTCCTGGTGGACTTCTACACCCCACCCTGCGCCCCCTGCAAAGCACTCCTGCCCGTTCTTAAAAGAGTGGCCGAAAAGTTCCCGAACGTAAAGATCGCAAAAGTCAACGCCTGGAACAACCAGGACCTCTGCGCCAGGTACAAAATCGTGGGGGTCCCGGCGCTGCTATTTTTCAAAAATGGAGAGAAGGTTCTGAGGATCGATGGCTTCGACGCCTCGACGGAAAAGAGGATCGAAGATGGATTGAACTCGATAGAGGAGATGTGACATGAACTCAAGACAGGTAATAATAAAAAGCTGCTCCAACATCCTCGTCCACCTTCCCGATTTCGTGCGTCACGGATCCAAGCCGTCCCGTGAGCTAAGAAAGCATCCGGGGCTGGCGGAAAAGATTACCCGCCACCTGAGAACGGCAGAAGAAGCCGTGGGCTATGCCCCCAACCAGGTCTTCATCGGCAACATGGAGCCGGACAGGCTCAGGTCGATCGACCAGCCATGGTTCCGCCATCTCGTAAACGGGGAGGAAGGGTTCGGCAGATCGGGCCCGTTCGGGGAGATCATGCCCCAGGAAGAGTTCTACGCCCTGTTGAAGGCGTCGACGGATGAATCCTCCCATGACCTGGTATGGCTCGAGAAGAGCTTCGTGCGCGATACCGTGGTGCCGGCGATCAACGGGCACCCCCTGTGTAACGGCGAGGATCTGCTGAGCAAATTGCAGAATGGCAAGGTGATAGAGGAAATCCAGGAAAAAATAGAGCGTGACCACTCTCTGCCCCTCTATCACAACGATACCCTGGTCGGCTGTTTTCAGAGACATCACGAGGAGGACGAATCGCTCAGGGCCGATGTGCTCATGGAAAACCTGATCACCAAGGCTTCGGCATACCTGGCGCTGAAGCACCTGCTCAACGGCTCCGGCCTGGATGCGTCGGACATCGATTTCATCATCAGCTGCTCCGAGGAGGCGGCCGGAGACAGGTACCAGCGGGGCGGCGGAAATCTGGCCCGCGCCATAGGCGAAATGGCCGGGTGCGACAACGCCACCTCCTGCGACGTCAAGTCCTTCTGTGTCGGTCCCCACTTTGCCCTCCTGCACGCGGCGGCCCTGGTAAAATCGGGGCTGTTTAAAAATGTCGCCGTCGTGGCCGGGGGGTCGCTCACCAAACTGGGCATGAAATTCCAGGGGCACCTCGAGAAGAACATGCCCATTCTGGAGGACGTGATCGGCGGCGTGGCCTTCCTGGTGACGGAAGATGACGGCATCTCGCCCGTGCTCAGGCTCGACCTGCTCGGGAAATACCCCATCGGGGCCGGTGGGTCGCAGCAGCGTATCCAGGAAAACCTGATCCTGAAGCCGCTCAGAGCCGGGGGCTTGAAGCTGACCGACATCGACCGCTACGCCACCGAACTGCAGAACCCCGAAATCACCCTGCCCATCGGGCAGGATGACATTCCCCTCAAGAACTACCGCCTCATCGCAGCGCTTGCGGTGCAGCAGAAGGAGATCGAGAAGTCCCAGATGAACGAATTCATCGAAACGCGGGGACTGGTCGGCTTTGCCCCGACACAGGGGCACATCCCCGCAGGCGTTCCCTATATCGCTCATGGGATCAGGGAAATCCTCGAGGGGAGGAAAAAACAGATCATGATCGTGGCGAAGGGGAGCCCGTTTTTGACCCGAATGACGAATCTATCCGACGGGCTGTCCTTTGTTCTGGGAGCAAACCCGAAAAACGGCGAGGAGGGCAGATATGCTTAACGGTAAGAAAGCGATCGCCTTCGGAGACGGCCAGGAGATAAAGGGCGAATCTCTGAAAAAATGCCTGGAGGCGGCGGGCACGGAGGTAATACTGGTCAGA
Organism: Deltaproteobacteria bacterium; assembly: GCA_011773515.1. NCBI lineage: Bacteria > Pseudomonadati > Myxococcota > Myxococcia > Deltaproteobacteria bacterium. The sequence goes on along the minus strand of WVXK01000111.1, from coordinate 23,313 downwards.
GACGCCTGTTTCGTCTGAACGGCCGCTCTGGCACTTGACTTGGAGAGTCAAGAGGCGATCAAGAAGGCGGCACAGGAGCATGGTCCGGAAAATCTCTTCGTGGTGTGGGGCATCACCAATGAACAGTATCTCGAAGTCGGGTCCCGGACCGTTATCGACGGCGACCCCAGCTGGTCCGGATCCCTTGCAGGGGAATGTCTCAGGCTTAAGGTTTATCACGTACTCGAGCCGGAGATGAAAAGCCACATTCCCGAAGAGGTGTACGACGACGAACTGATGCTCCTGGAGCTGGCGGTGGGAGATGAAAAAATCGACAAGATAGCTTCCATGATGACGACATTCCGCTCCCAGCTCCTGTTCAGTTGATTGGTTCCATCCCTCCCCTGTTTGATGAGAAACCGGCTTAAGGCCGGTTTCTCTTTTTGTCCG
>WVXK01000111.1:16691-22850 GCA_011773515.1 Deltaproteobacteria bacterium | reverse complement strand
CCCCGTACTTTACGCATTCCCATCTTATTCGGTGCTTGCTAAGGCTCTCGCCCCGATCGCATACATCCCCGGAAAATTACGATTTGACCCGCCGGGCCAATTCTACAATAATAGGTCATTAGCAGATCGATGCTAACATCACTCCACACGCAATTCAGAATCACCCCGGGGAAATAGCTACCGGGCATTTCTCAATTTACCCAACGCAGTGAACGATCAAACCGGAGGGAAGAGCCATGAGGAAGCTACTTTTCGTCTTTTTTCTGTGCCTTGGACTTACCTTTCTGTCTGCGAGTTCCTCGATTTCGGAGGAGGCCGGCGGCAAGGCCCCCTGCGTCGGATGCCACGTGACGAAGACGCCGGGGATCGTGAAGCAGTGGAAGGACAGCAAACACAGTACCGAGGATGTCAGCTGTCTCGGTTGCCACGGGGGAAAAGATGGCGACCCCTCGGCTTACCGCCACGGAGAGAAAATGATAACCGCAGTGCCCTCTCCCCGATACTGCGCGGGTTGCCACGCGGAAGCGGTGGAGCAGAACTCGGTGAGTAAACACGCCTGGGGTGCTTTCCTCGGACCTCTGAAACCATACTACATGAAGGCCAGGGAGATGGGGCTCGATCCAATGACGCAGGAAACCGCAAAAAAGCTCAACCCCGAGGAGATGGCGAAAAGAGCCCTCACGCCGCTTTTTCCGGATAGCGGCATACTGAAGAAAATAGGCCTCCTCGATGACCCTGAATACAACCACAACAACGTGGTCCTGGGGTGCATAGAATGTCATGGCTCCTTCATCATCGCCGGACCCGAGGGGAAGCTCTCCGGTTGGCCCAACGCGGGCGTGGGGAGGATAAATCCCGACGGGAGCCTGGGGGCATGCACCTACTGCCACACGAGGCACCGGTTCAGTATCGAGGAAGCGAGAAAGCCCGAAACATGCGGCCAGTGCCACCTCGGGCCCGACCACCCCCAGCACGAGATCTACGAGGAATCCAAGCACGGAAACATATACGCCTCGTCAGGGGAGAGCTGGAACTGGAGTGCCCCATCGGGGAAGTGGGGCCCGGAAGACATAGTGGCACCTACATGCGCAACGTGCCACATCAGCGGTTTCGGGAAGGCCGTCAAGACCACGCACGACGTGGGGGCGAGGCTCTACTGGGAACTGCAGCCGAAAAAATCGGTTCCTCAGTGGAAGGGGCCCGATGAGCTGGATTTCGTCCTCAAAAGGGTTCCCGACAAAGAAAAAGCGGAAAGGGGAAGGGCAGAAATGAAAAAGGTCTGCTACCAGTGCCACTCCAGCCAGTGGGCCGACAACTATCTCATCGAGTTCGACAGGGTCGTGGCAGACTACAACAGGCTCTGGGATTACACCGACAACCTGCTCAAACAGGCCTACGAGGAGGGACTCATCAGCAAGGACAACCCCCTCGACGAGACACCCGAGATCATGCACTACCTCGTCTGGCACCACGACGGGAGGCGCTGGAGAATGGGAGCCAGCATGATGGGGCCCGATTGGACACACTGGAACGGAGCCGTGGATGCGATCATGAACAAGCTGGGAGCGATGATCAACGATATCGAGATGAGAAGGAAAATAAAGGAACTGGAAAAAAAGCCGTGAACTGAGCCCGTAGGCATGTCCACATCCCGGGGTCAGTTCCCATATCCTCATATCAGGTGCGCGGAATGACGCTAAAACCTGAGAAAATGGGAACTGACCCCGGGGGGAAGAGAAGGAAAAGGTTATTTTTTCTTGCGCCTGTATTATAATTACCCAGGGTTTTATCACACGTATCGAAACGATGAGATGAGCGGGACATATTTCTCATGAATCCAACGGCAGCGTGAGAAATATACGATGAAGACCCGTCTTGCTTTCGAAATCCTCCCTCAACCCGACGATCTGAGCTGCGGCCCGACCTGCCTTCACGCAATCTATCGGTACTTCGGCGACGATGTGCCCCTGGACCGGATCATTTCCGAGGTGCCTCACCTCAAGGAGGGGGGAACCCTGGCCGTCCAGCTTGCCTGTCATGCCCTCGAACGAGGATACCGGGCGAGAATATACACCTACAACCTCCAGATATTCGACCCTACCTGGTTCGCGGCAGGCCCGGGCTACCTCAGGGAGCGGCTCGGCGCCCAGATGCAGAAAAAAAAGGTGGCGAAACTCAGGGCCGCCTCCCGGTACTACCTGAAATTTCTCGACCTCGGGGGTGAACTGAGATTCGAAGACCTCACGACCGCCCTGATCAGAAAGCACATGAAACGGTCGATTCCCATCCTCACGGGACTCAGCGCCACCTACCTCTACCGGAGTGAGCGGGAATACGGACCCGATTCTGAATATGACGATCTTCTCGGAGAACCGGCAGGCCACTTCGTCGTTTTGTGCGGGTACGACCGGGAGGACCGATCGGTACTCGTCGCCGATCCATACGTGTATGAGCAGAAATCGATGAAACACCTCTACGAGGTGAACATCGACAGGCTGGTATGCTCCATACTCCTCGGTATCCTCACATACGACGCGAACCTGCTCGTTATCGAACCCCGGTGGGGCCGTAGAGGAGACAAACGTGGCCGTTCTGATCGTCGCAAATAACCCCGCCGACTGGCCTTTCGACCTGCCCGGGGTGGAGCTCGTATCTGCCAGAAAATACCTTGCCGAAAACCGCTACAGCAGGCTTCGCGGCGCGCGAGTCTTCAACCTCTGCAGGTCGTACCGCTACCAGAGCACCGGATACTATGTTTCGCTGCTCGCCTCGGCGAGGGGGCACAGAGCCTTTCCGAGCATCATGGCGATGCAGGACATGAAATCACCGTCCATCACACGCTTCATCTCCGAGGATATAGACGAGATCATCCAGCAGTCGCTGAAAACGATCCAGTCCGGGGAGTTTACCCTCAGCATCTATTTCGGCCGCAACATGGCAAAGAAACATGACCGCCTGAGCAGGAACCTTTTCAAGCTCTTTCAGGCGCCTCTTCTGCAGGCTCACTTCAGGAAGAACGACCTCTGGCGGCTCCACAGCATACGCCCGGTCGCTGCGAGCGAAATTCCGGAGACCCACCAGGAATTTGTCGTTGAATTTGCACGGGAATACTTCTCGGGAAAAAGGATAGCCGTCTCGAAAAGGGCTGCCCCCCGGTTCGACCTTGCCATTTTGCGAAACCCCATGGAGCACGAGCCTCCCTCCGACGAGAGGGCACTCAAGCGCTTCGTCAAGGCGGCGATTTCGCTCGGCATGAGGACGGAGCTGATCGAGAGGGAAGACTACGGGCGGATCGCCGAGTTTGACGCCCTCTTCATCCGGGAAACGACCGCCGTCAACCACCACACCTACCGCTTTGCCCGCCGGGCGGCGGCGGAAGGGCTCGTTGTCATCGACGACCCCGACTCGATACTGAAGTGCACGAACAAAGTCTACCTGGCCGAGCTGCTTTACCAGCACGGGATCCCCGCGCCGAAAACGCTCATCGTTCACCGGGAAAACGTATCGGGGATAGCCGACGTGTTGAAACTGCCCTGCATCCTCAAAAAGCCCGACAGCTCCTTCTCGCAGGGCGTGATAAAGGTGGAAGATAAAAATTCGATGAAGAGAGCGGTCATGGAAATGCTGGAAAAATCGGACCTGGTCATCGCCCAGGAATACCTGCCCACTCCCTTCGACTGGCGGGTGGGAATCCTTGACGGAAAACCCCTCTACGTGTGCAAGTACTACATGGCGAGAAAACACTGGCAGATCATCAAGAGGACCAAAATGGGGAAAACATCCGAGGGAAAGGTGGAGACGTTCCCCGTTGAACGGGCCCCGAGGAACATGGTCCGAACCGCCGTGAAGGCCGCAAACATAATAGGNNTCAATGACAACCCGAGCATCGATGCGGGATTTGAGGACGCCGTTCTCAAGGACGGGCTGTACAGAAAAATCATGGAAGTGGTCCTGAAGAGGATAGAAAAGCAGAAACGGGGAGGTGGCATGCCCTGAGCGCTGTGCCCTCGAAATTCCGTTTCAGCGGTTTCGGAGTCGAGCTGGAATACATGATCGTCGACTCGGCATCGCTCGATGTTCTCCCCGTCTCCGACGAGGTCCTTTGCGCCGTTGCGGGGGAATACGAATCCGAGGTGGAGGTAGGGAACCTGCTGTGGTCCAACGAGCTCGTCCTCCACGTTATCGAGCTCAAAACGAATGGGCCCGCGAAAAACCTCCATCCCCTTCCCGAAATATTTCATGACCACGTGGGCAGGGTAAACAGGCTTCTCGATCCCCTGGGGGGGCGCCTGATGCCCACCTCAACGCACCCCTGGATGAATCCCGACCGGGAGATGAAGCTCTGGCCCCACCAGGACAACGAGATATACGACGCGTTCAACAGAATCTTCGACTGCAGGGGTCACGGATGGGCAAACCTGCAGTGTTCCCACCTCAACCTCCCCTTCGCCGGCGACGAAGAATTCGGCCGCCTCCACGCGGCCGTCCGCCTCATTTTGCCGATCATTCCCGCCATCGCTGCCAGTTCACCACTGTTGGAGTTGAAACCGACGGGAATGCTGGACACCCGTCTCGACCTCTACCGGAAAAACTCCGGGAAGATTCCCTCCATAACCGGAAGGGTGATCCCCGAACCCGTGTTTACACCGAAGGAGTACGATCACCTCATCCTCCAGAGGCTGTACCGGGACATCGCACCCCACGACCCGGAAGGCATACTGCGACACGAGTGGCTCAACGCCCGGGGCGCCATAGCAAGGTTCGAACGCAGCACCATCGAGATCCGCATAATCGACATACAGGAGTGCCCGATGGCGGACCTTTCCATCATCGCAGCGATCGTCAGGGTAATCGAGGCGATGGTCTCGGAACTCTGGTGCGACGTGGCCAGACAGAAATCCTTCGGCGTGGAGGAACTGGAAAGGGTTATGCTTACCACCATGACCGCGGGGGAGTATGCCGTCATATCCGACAGGAAGTACCTCGACGCCCTCGGTTTCCGCCTCTCCGGCCGGTGCACCGCAGGGGAGCTGTGGCAGCACCTCGTGGAGACGCTCTTTCCCGCCACCCGGGAGGAGACGGCCGCCTGGAGAGATACCCTTCTTGCGATAATCAAAAACGGCACCCTTTCGAGCAGAATCTTACGGGCACTCGGCGGGGAGCTTGCGCCCGAGAGGGTCTCTGACGTCTACCGGGGGTTGTGCGACTGCCTCGCGGAAGGGAGAATCTACACTGGTTAGCGCAAATGCCCTCATCATAACCTGCGAACATGGCGGAAATCGCATACCCCGGGAGTACCGGGAACTGTTTCGTGGCAACGAACACATTCTCGAGACCCACAGAGGGTTCGACCGCGGCGCACGGGGGCTTGCCCGGGCAATAGCCTCGTCCCACTCTGCACCCCTTTTCTTGGCAACCGTATCTCGCCTCCTGGTGGACAGCAATCGCTCCGCCCACAAAAGGGGGCTCTTCTCCGAGCTCAGCCGNNTCAGCCGCTGCCTCCCCGAAAAGGAAAAGGAGAAGGTCCTCCGGTTGCATTACCACCCGTACCGCAACAGCGTGGAATCACGGATACGGGACATGGTCAAAGGGGGAAAACCGGTCCTGCACGTATCCGTTCACACCTTCACGCCGGTTCTCAAGGGCAGAGTCCGCAGGGCCGACCTGGGCCTGCTGTACGAGCCCGCAAGGACTCACGAAAGGGACCTGGCCGCAAAATGGCGGGATATCATCAAAGGCATGTCGCCGGGTCTGCGCATTCGCCTGAATTACCCGTACCGGGGGGCCAGCGACGGTTTTACCACATACCTCAGGGGACGATTTTTCGAGGAACTCTACCGGGGCATCGAGCTGGAAGTGAACAGCAAACACATCGAAGACAGCAGGAAGTGGGCCGATATCAGGCGAACACTCATCGCGAGCATCGGCCTGATAACCGGGAAAAATCCGTCCTGACGTCGCCCGGGAAAACAATCTGGCTCACACCATCAGCGCGCGGTGTGAAAAAGCCTCCCGGGCTCCGGCAACGGGTTTACCGGAACCCGGGGTCTTTTCAACCTGTGCGCCGGATGGGACCCCGTCCCGGAGCATTTCCTGGCTGCATCGTTCTTACTGTTCCTCTACCGTGAATTCGTCCACGAGGATGAAGCGGAACCCTTC
>WVXK01000111.1:16359-16648 GCA_011773515.1 Deltaproteobacteria bacterium | reverse complement strand
TCCCCATCCTCGGTGTTGATCACGATAATCGAGGGCTTCCCATCATCGCCGACCTCGACAGCCTCCACGACCCCCTCGATCGATATCGTGTCCTCTGCTGTCGCCGCTGATGCCGACGGAACCGTCGAAAACAGGGCAATGAGCAGAACCAGACATGTGATACATACCATCGCATTTCTCGCCGCACCTTTCTTCATGAAGCACCCTCCCTTTCTTTTTTGTTCGGCACCATCCGCGTATCAGGTACCGTCAGTCTCTTTACCGGCCCGACAAAACGGGGGCCGCGCCT
>WVXK01000111.1:13223-16319 GCA_011773515.1 Deltaproteobacteria bacterium | reverse complement strand
ACCTTGATTCCCCTTTTTCCCGTCGGGTAATCAACCAGGAAGCCCGATACCTCGATCTCCTCGCGAATGTGACGCATCAGGGCCTGGACGCTTCCCTCGTTTTCAAGGACATATTCCTCTTCGCCGGGGCCAGAAATCTGGATTCCGGTAACCTGCCCCTCGGTGTCCCAGCTGGAAGCGGTGACGATACCCCGGAGGACAACCATCTGCTGTGGGTCGCTTTTCACCACGGACATTCCTTAATTCCGCTTTTTTTTTACGGGGCGAACCCGACAGGAAACAGAGATAGCAAAAACGGTGCCAACTCCTAACCTGCTGAATTTGTTGCTTTTATTGAGAGCTCACGAAAAAGGTCGGAACTGATGGTTCCTGTCTGTCAGGAAAAAATCCTCTCCGCTGAGAAGAGATGCGAAAACTTCCTGTATTGATGTACATTTACGATGATAGGAACAGAGGGTTCCGAATTTTCCTTATAGGAACTTATTGTTCTGGTTTTCTGTCCCGGGAAGTGCCGGAGGGTCGGTACTCTTCCTTCTTTATGCCGTGCTTTTTCATGAGCTTGTGCAGCTGGCGCACGCCGACGCCCGCCTCGCTCGCCGTGTTCTTGATACTGCCCCGGTTTCTCTGCAAAAGCTCCCTCAGGTACTGGCTCTCGACGAACCCCAGGGACCGCTCCCTCACGTCGGAAAGGGTAACAGACGTGTCTATGGGCACCCTCGCCATTCTTCCCGGCCCGGTGAATATGTCGGCAGGGAAGTGCCTCGGTGTCAGGACCGGGGAGGACTCGAGTATGTACGCCCTCTCCACGATGTTTTCCATCTCCCGGATGTTCCCGGGCCACCGGTACTGATCGAAGCCACTGATCACCAGTGGGTCCACTCCCGTTATCGTTTTCCCGTACGTCGCGTTCAGCCTCCTGAGGAAGGAGTCGATGAAGATTGGGATGTCCTCGGCCCTGTCCCGGAGGGGAGGGATCTCGATGGGAAACACGTTCAGCCGGTAGTAGAGATCCTTTCTGAATGCCCCCTCGGCACACTTTTTTTCGAGATCCTCGTTGGTGGCGATTATGATCCGCACGTCCACCCCGATCATCCCCTCCCCGCCGATCCGCTGGATGGTCTGATCCTGGAGGACCTGCAGGAGCTTGACCTGCATCATGGGGGTGATGGTGCCGATTTCATCCAGGAAGATCGTGCCCCCGCTTGCAAGCTCGAACCTTCCCAGCTTCCTTCGTATCGCCCCGGTAAAGGCGCCCTTCTCGTGACCGAAGAGCTCGCTTTCCAGCAGGGTATCGGGAATCGCGCCGCAGTGGACGCTTATGAACTGTCGATCCCGCCTGCTGCTCAGGGTGTGTATCATCTTTGCAATCACCCCTTTCCCGGTGCCCGTCTCGCCGGTGATGAAAACGGTGGTCTTCGTGCGGGCAACGGACCGTACCTTGCTCAGGACCTCCTCCATGATCGGGGAGTGCGTCTCCGTGAACTCCACGAAATCCTTTTCCAGGAGCCTGTCCCGGTGATAATCGAGCTCCGACTCCATCCTGAGAGACTCATGGAGACTCTCGGTAATGAATGTAACCTCCTCGGGGTTTATCGGATAGGTGAGATAGTTGCTCGCCCCCCCCTTCACCGCCATGACCATCTCCCTGATCAGCTCCTGCTCGCCCATGACGATGATCTCGGCTGCCGGGAACGCATGCCGGTAACGGCCGATCACGCCCTGGTAGCCGGCGTCTCCCGATTCCCTCTTATCGTGCATGACAAAACCCATGTCTATGAAAACCAGCTCGTACCGATCTCTGCGGGGAAGGTGTGCGAGCTTTTCTCCCGTTGATACCCCGTCGGTCCGGTATGCCGGCTGAAGGCAAATGCGGATCATCTTGCAGGCGTCCCCCGAGGGCGCTGCAGCGACAGCGAACTTCATGGCACCTCGTCCTGCGTGCGGGCGAAAAAGACCGCCCCGTGGATTTTCATCCAATATAGCACAAAGAAATCCTGCAAGATACCGGACTTGGCGGCGGGATTCTTTCCGGTTTCAGTGCATGGAAAAGCCCTGACCACCGACGCGGGATCGTATTCCGGGATGTGTGCCGGAACCCCCCGGGATCCCCTGCGTAAATCCCGGCCACAAGCGGGCGGCTACACGAAATGGGTGTTTTTCACGTATCCCCTTCTTTTCCGAGAATGCCGGTATGGAGAGAGCGGGCCCCTACTTTTTGAACACCTTCGTGAAGAACTCTTTCATCTCCTCCCAGGACTTTGCATCGGCATCGGCGTTGTACCCGATCTTCATGTTGTACTTCCTCGCGTTTTCGTCCGCTTCGGGGTTGGTGAAGCCGTGGACGGCTCCCGGGTAGGAGATGAAGCTAAAATCGGCGCCCGCGCCCTCCATCTCTTTCTTGAAACCATCGATCTGCTCGGGCGTCACGAAGGTATCATCGGCCCCGTTCAGGACCAGGATTTTCGCCTTTACCGCCCCGGGCTTCGCGGGGTCAGACGTGGCCAGCCCGCCGTGGAAGCTCGCCACTCCCTTGAGGTCAAGGCCGTCACGGGCCATCTGCAGAGCGATTCCCCCGCCGAAGCAATAGCCGATTGCGCCGATGCGGTCGGGATCGGTTTGCTCCTGTTTCTTGAGCACCTCCATGGCCGAAATAAACCTCTTCCGTCCCAGGTCCATGTTCTTCCTGATCTCCGATGCGAATTTCCTGGCCTCGTCGGGGTGCCCGGACTGTCTTCCCTCACCGTACATGTCCAGGGCCAGGGCAACGTAACCCAGCTCGGCCAGCATTCTCGCCCGCGATCTCGCATACTCGTTGTTCCCCCAGACCTCGTGCACCACCAAAATGCCGGGGCGCTTGCCGGTAAAGGAGTCGTCGTAGGCCACGTAGCCCTTCATCGTCGTCCCGTCCGAGGTGTAGTCCAGCGGCTTCCCGCGCACCTCCCCGTGGGCGGAAACTGCGGTCATGACAAGAATCAGCACTGCACCGATAATACGCATCTTGCATTCCTCCTTGCGTTTGCATTGACAAGGTTGCGATGAAAAGCGACAGGAGAAGTTTCAACCGGGGTCAGTTCCCATTTCCTCACATTTTTCCCC
>WVXK01000111.1:12955-13147 GCA_011773515.1 Deltaproteobacteria bacterium | reverse complement strand
TTCACCCATGCTTTCCGGAACGATTTTACCAGCCACCTGAACAGTCCAGGGGGGAGCCAATGAAGATGATTCCGGTTGAAATCGACGCTGCATGGGACGGCATTGCCTTCATACAGATAGAAAGCGCCCGAGAAGGAAACTCTCTCGGCCCAGCAGACATTACCCGCATGATCGAGCTCGTGGACCGGGTGG
>WVXK01000111.1:6633-12894 GCA_011773515.1 Deltaproteobacteria bacterium | reverse complement strand
CGAGCAGAAGCGGGCTTTCCGGTTCCTCGGGGACCTGAAGATCCTGTCTGATAAGATTCGCAGCCTGAGCATCCCGACAATCAGCGTAGTTCGGGGTCTGTGCGCGGGCTCTGCCCTGGGCATCGCTGCGGCTGCCGACTTCATGATCACCGACGACACCTCGCGGATCCAGATACCCGAGGTCGCTTTCGGCCTCATCCCCGGGAACGGGGCCACCTGGTTTCTGCCAAGGCGCATAGGGCATGCGGCAGCGCTGTTCTACGCGCTGACCGGGCAGCCGATGGGCGGAAAGCAGGCGACAGGCCTGGGGCTGGCCCAGGGGTACATAGAAGAGGACGTGGAAGGGTTCATCGGCGAACTGCGGCATGCCGGGGGTCACCTGGATAACGGACGGATCCTCGCTCTCCTGGAGAAGAGGGGTGGCACCAGCGAGTCCCTGACGAGCGAGGTTTCCGACCTCACGGAGAAAATCGGCCGCCACTTCGGATACGGCCAGGAAAACCAGGGGTACCTGGGGGACATCTTCGCCAGTCTCGAGCAGGCAGCAGCAGGCGGGGACCTCTTTGCGCAAACATCCCTGGCCGCGATGCGATCGTCCTCGGCCCAGGCGGTGTGGGTAACGGAGTTTCTGATCGACACCTTCGCGAAGGAAGGCCTCTATAGCGAGGACGAGGCGCGGGAAGTGGAGCTGAAGTTCTCCCAGGAGATGACCGCCGGCTTCGCCCATCTGGAGGGCGTCCTCGGCTTGAGAAAGGGAATCGTCTCCCGGGAGGCCGGCAGCCATCTGGATCGAATCGTTCTGTCCGACGCGAAGGGATTTCGAACGGAGATCCCGGCCACACCCATCCCCACCGGCTCCCGGCTCGAGAAAGACACGCCATTTGCTTACGGGGACGAGAAGTACCTGCTTTTTGGTGGGGACTACCACTGCGGGGAGAAGAGACGGGTCTTCAGCGCAGAGGGCAATCCCGAAAGGACCGTTAGCCTGCACGTGGATCTTCGCAACTCCCAGTGGTCAGACGGACGGGTCACCGACGAACTCGGCGTTGTCAGGTCGCTCATGGAGACCCAGATGGGCTGGCGCGTAGTGCGTCGCGCCTGGCTGACCCATCCCGAGAAGTTCGAGCTCGACATGGTCTACCCCTACGCGTGGAGCAAGCGGCCAACCGTCTCCCTTGACCTTTCCAGCTACCCGGTGGTCCGCCGCTTCGAGGACGGAAGGATCAACCCCACCCGGGCGATCTTCGACCAGCTCGAGGAACAGGGCCTTATCGACGAACGCCGCGTGATAAACATCGGCGAAGACCAGAAGGACGGCAAGAACGTGGACGTGGAGACCTACACCTATGCCCAGATCCGGCGGGAGGTCAACCGCCTGGCGAACGTCCTGGTCGACATGGGGCTGGCGCCGGGGGACATGGTCGTCATCTACATGTCCACCGACATCAAGGGGTTGATCGCCCAGCTGGCGGTGACCCTGGTGGGGGCCACCTACCACTTTCTCTTCGGGGCCAAGGGACCCGACATGTTCAGCGATACCGTCTACAACATGGGCGCCAAACTCATCATCACCGAGGACGGCTACCGGGTAGGCGACCGTTCCCGGGAGCTGAAAAAGGATTCCGTCGACGTCGCCCTGAGCCGGTATCTGCCAGAGGCCGTCTTCACGGAGCGCCTCCAGGCGGCGCTCGGCTCGCTGCCGGAGGGGCTGGAGGGGGAGGCCCGGGACGTCGGTGCCGCCGTGACCGACCGGCTCGAGGGAAAGGTCACCTACAGCCGCGATGCCATGTCCGAGTTTCTCGGGGTACTTCACGAGGCACACATAAAGCGCGTCGTGCTCACCTCCCTTGACGAAGCCGCCGGGGAGAACCTCAAGCAGGCGCTCCGGGTGCGTGACGAGGCCATCCGCCGGGCGAAGATTCGGGCGGAAGCGGCCCTGCGGGAAGAAGAGGTATTCGCGCGCTACGCGCCGGTGCTGACGGCTGCCCTTCGCCAGGTCCGCGGAAAGGAAAGCCCCGGCGAAAGGAAAGGGCCGGGGGAAGGCGATATGGGAGAGCTCGCCGCGGAGCTGAAAAATCACTGGGCCGATGTCCTCGAGGCCGCAGGGGAAGCGGTCGAGATGCGCCACCGCGACTGGCTGAAGAATCACCTGCGTAGGGTCGTTTCGGGTGTCCCGAAGACGACGGTGGAGTCCTTCCTCACCGATGAACAGAGGCTGGGAGTCTCCGACTTCATCCTGCGCCACGCCAGGCAGCAGGGTATCGGCGTGGAGCACTTAGAGAGCATCGAGCGGCAGAAGCGTGTCATCGATTCCCTCCTTTCGGCATTCGAGCAGCCCTACGAGCGCGACGAGAAGCTCATCGTCTACGACCGCCTGACGAAGCTGGGCCTGCTTACGGGTGCTCCCCTCAAACCGGGCAGAGACATCCTCTGGGACGATGCGATCAAACAGACGGAGGAGAAGCTCGAGGAACGGGGCGGTACCATCGACGAGTTCACGGCCGTGGAAATGGGGGGCGGGGAGCCCGCCTTCCTCAGCTACTCCAGCGGCTCCACCGGTCAACCAAAGGGCATCATCTCGCTGGTGGGCGCCATAGTGTCCGGATCCCAGACCATGTTCAACTCATTCGGGCTGGCATCCCACGAGATCCACCACACATCGACGGATTACGGATGGATCGTAGGGCCCGCCTACTCCCTGTGGTATCCGATGATGGAGGGGCGAAGCTTCATACTCCAGAGCTTCGTGCCCACCCCCCGGAGGCTCGCCCAGGTCGTCCAGGACTACAAGGCCTCATTTTTGAAGGCCGGCTCTCCCATTTACGAGGCCATGTCGAAGGTGGACGGGCTCTTTGACCCCGAGAAGGGGGGGTTCGACGTTTCGTCGCTCCAGAGGGAGGGGGCCCCGGGAACGTGCGGATGCGCGGCTCCCTACTCCTACCCGACCCACGCCCGGATCCGGGCACTTTTGGGTGACGTGGCCATCAACTCCCTCTGGCGGACCGAGGATTTCGGTTCGCAGCACGCCACGTTCAAGCGCCGCCCGAGCGTCGAGGGGCGCTGCGTTGATGCCTACCGCTCGGAGCTTGCGTGGCTCGTCGGGACCCGGGAACCCGCAGAGGTGGTGGCACGGGTACGGACCCCGATCGAGATGGACCACGAGCACCCCGAGATCCTCCCCCTGCCGTGGGTGAACCCGGTGATCGCCGACCGGCTGGAGGACGAGGAGGGAAACCGCGTCGAATCTCCCGGCAAGGTCACCGAGTCCCTGATCACGGCATCGGGGCGGGGCCGCAGGGGAATAATCGGCCAGCTGCTCTACCAGGGTGCCCAGCCGCACCGCATGGGATGGCTCATGGGGAGCAACGAGGGAAAGAAGATGCCGGCACGGCCCGATGCGGCCCTGACTGCCGCCAAATACTTCGACCACAGATTTGCCCCCGACTGGCCCGGCAAGGGCAGGGGGGGGAAACGACTGGCCCACGACGGAGGCGACTCGGCCTACTGGGTGCGGGTGCTCTACGATCCCGGGTCCCCCTCGGACGCGCTGATCCTGGACGGACCCGACGACCCGGTTACCCCCCGGACCTTCTACGCAGCGGGGCGCTCGGGGAACATAGCCAACGTCTACGGCCACCTGGTGAACGAGACCATGTACGAGAACGTGCTGAACGAGCACACCCGGTACTTCAGGAAAGTCGGCGTGACCTTCATTCCCCACCCCACCAGGGACCGGACGCCGGTCGTCGTGGCGGCGCTGCAGCCGGGAATCCAGCCCAGCCAGGACCTGATCGATCTCGTACAGAAGACGATCAATCAGAAACTGAACCCCCAGGTGAAACCGGACGTCCAGGACATCGTCTTCCTCCCGGCAGAGGTTCCGGGTTTCGAAGGCGAGGAGACCTTCCTGCCGATGACCCTCACGGCGAAGATCATGTACGAGCTGGTCAAATTCTATGCCGCAAAGCCCCTGGAGACACTCAAGCAGATGCAGCAGGCCCTGCGGCCCGAAGAGGTCAGGGCCCAGATCAGGGAGGGGGACACCGAGTTTTTCCGCGCAGACCCGCTGTTCCAGGGTATGCCCAACACCGACGGCTTGAAGGTGAAGGGGACCATCATAAACCTGCTCGACCGGATCATCGCCTCCCGCGAGGGTGACGAGGCTGTGACCGCACCATTTAGGCCCGACGCGCCGATGGCGGAGTCCTGCGTGAACATCCCCGACCGCCTCGTCAAGCGCCTCGGGACTGCGCCCCTTCGCCCGGGAATCGACGCAGTTTTACCCTATCAGGAGGCCTACGGGATAGCCCGAAACAGGGACGGCATGAGTATGGTGCACCGGGACCCCGCTCTGGGGCTCCGAACCTTCCTGCGCCCCACACCGACGCCGAAGCCCGGCCAGGCTCTGATCCAGATCCTCTATGCCGGCGCCACCCACAACGTGATCAACGGCATCACATCCGACCCGGTGGACGTCCTGGGGGACAAGGNNGCCGTCGGTCAGGTCATGGAGCTCTCTCCCGAGGCGGAGCAGGAGGGGCGCCTCGCCATCGGACAGCTGGTGCTCGTTGACCCGATGGTGTTCAACCGTCAGGCCCCCACCGTCACCCTGGACGCGCAGCGCGAGGGGCACATCGGCGGCTACCAGGGCGGCGGCGACCAGGCGACCCTGCAGGCCTTTGCCACCTTCGACACGGGCAACCTCATCGAGGTCCCCGTCGATATGCCCCTGCCGCTGTCGGCGACCCTGATCCTGGATGGCCCCACCGTTGAACATGCGCTGTTTAGCCCCGAAAAGCTCCATCTTACTCCGGAGGACGTGCTGCTGGTCCACGGCGGCAGCGGCCACACCGGGTCGCTTGCGATCGACATGGCCACGCCTCTCGGGATCCCGATCCTGACGTATGTGCGCAACCGGGAAGTTGCGGACCTCGTCCGCAGGCGCCACCCGCGCGCTGACCTGCACTTCATCATACGCGAGGAACACCCTGAAGCCCTGCGTCCCGCCCCGACAAAAGATCCCGAAGATCTTGCCAAGTGGCAACGGGCCGTTGAGCGTCTCGTGAAGTCCGTTCCCGCACGATACCGTCCCACCAAGATCATGCAGCATGCCGGCCGGCCCCTCACGGCGGCGGACTTCCGGCTGCTGCGGCCAAGTGCCCGTGGAAGCCGCACGGCCTGGTTCTCGGGAGCATTCGGTCTCTACGGCACTTTCAACGGGTTCGATGCGCGCCTGACGGCAGCCGAAGCCTTCGGCCCCGACGGTGCCGACCTTTGTCTGGGGGAAAACGTGCTGATTCATTACGGGGCCAATGCAGACGCCGGGGGCAGAGACGGTCTGGCTATCGATGCTATCACCGGGGCGGACCGCCTCGGTGCCCGCGTGACGGTGCTTGCCGAGACACAGGAGCAGCAGAACTGGCTGCTGCGGCAGGAGTCAGTCGCCGGCTGCTTCGGGAAGACGAGGATTCAGAACGTCGAGGCCCTGCGGAAGGGGGAGGGCAAGAAGAAGCTGCTCTGGCCCGACCACATGCCGGACATTGACCAGGGACGTTTCGACCCGGAGCGTGAGGCCCACGAGAGCTGGCCCGGCAGGGACGCCCAGACCCGATTCAACTCGGAGACGGTGAGCGTGGTCAAGAACGCACTCGCTCCCTACAACACAAACCACTCGGGACTGTGGGACGCGATATGGGACAGCGGCCGCCGGGACCACCTGGGGCTCAACGTGGCGCTCTTGACCGAGCAGACCGGGCGCGTCGTCTATGGTGAAACAACCGCGGACCTGACACTCACCCACAACCTCGCCCAGGGCTGGATGGTGCAGCGGACCATCCTCGTCCCGGCGAACCCTGAGGAGCTCAGCGACCGGCCGACTGCACGGGAGAAAGTCATCAAAATGGCCGGCTCCCACATGTACGAGCCCCACGAGGCCAAAACCTTCCGGGACAAGATCGACAGGGGTATCTATCACCTCCACGGTCCTGACCGTGTTCTCGACGCCGATCAGATTCCCCGGGGTTTCAGCGATCAGGCAAACGGCAGGGCCTCCGGTTCCACCGCCTATCGGATGGTGACGAACCTCGACGGGGTCCGTTCCGAGCGCGATCTTCTCTTGGCCCAGGGAGTGCGGATCGCCGAAGAGCTCTCGCTCCTGCGGTTGCTGTACCACTCGATCGAAGGCGATGATTCGATCGCCACGGTCGAGTTCAAGATCAACCAGCCCAAAGAGAGCAACACCCTGCGCAACAGCGATCTGCA
>WVXK01000111.1:5654-6580 GCA_011773515.1 Deltaproteobacteria bacterium | reverse complement strand
GCCGAGGGCACCCGGGCCTTCGTTCCAGGCCAGAACAGCGACGAGCTTTCCGTTCTGGACGATGAGCAGATAACGGACCTCGCGGCGCTGGCGCAGGAAACGATGAGCATCATCGAGGCGTTCAAGATCCCCGTCGTTCTGAACCTGGGAGGCCTGGCTCTGGGTGGCGGGACCGAGCTCGTGGCCGCGGCACACTACGTGGTCGCATCGCGCGTGGAGCGCATCTACCTCGGCCAGCCCGAGACCTACATAAACCTGATTCCCGGCTTCGGGGGTACCCAGCGCCTGGTCCGGCTGATGGCGGAGAAATCCCGCCTCGGCCAAAGAAGTGGTCTGCTCTTCGCCGTCGACACGATCCTGACCGGTCAGCCGATGAGCGTCGAGGATGCCTATGCCCACGGGCTGGTTTCCGAGCTCGTTCCCGGGAACTCCCTGGCCCGTGCATACCACCTCGCCGCGGGCCACTGCCGCGGCACCGACGACACCCTCCGCAGAGCCATGAAAGAGCGCCACCAGGCTGTTCTGCGCTGGGAGGAGCCCCTGATCGACGACGAAACGGGCCGCCCCATCGACCCGTCGATCATCACCGAGGACGTGCAGGTCAAGGGGTACCTGCATCAGGCCGAGACGGTGGGCAGAAGGGGCGCCGTCTACCGGTACGCCCTCGATCTGGTCATCAGGAACATCACGGAGGGAGTCCAGTACGGGGAGGAGGCCTACTACTTCGGACAGGCGGGGAGCAGCAGCGAGTTCCGCAAGTCGATCGCCCTCTTCCGCAACCGCATTCCCCTTCCGCGTCCTCCGCGCAGGCCGATGACGGAAACGGAGCGGTCGCAGATACGGCAACTGGCGGACCGGGCAATTTCGGAAGCATGGACGCCCCGAACCGGGCATTCCCGGAAACCCGGGGTCGAGAGCTGATGGGA
>WVXK01000111.1:0-5620 GCA_011773515.1 Deltaproteobacteria bacterium | reverse complement strand
GGATGGTGGGGATCAGGCGGGCCGGCGCGTGCCGGTCCCATAAATCCTGATCTTGGTAAACCTAAATGATGAAAACATCCGCGTCGATATGTCCGTCTTTTTCCCGGGAATGGACCAGGCACATCACCTCTTTGTCCAGCAGCATCCTCTCCAGAAGCGGCTTTGGCCTCGTTCCCCTGTACGTCAGGATATCGGCAGGCTTGAGCTTTTGAATGTGAATTTTTTCCTCATCATCGTATTCATTCTCATTTTTCCTGCCCACCCGGGTAACCATCAACTTGAACGTTTCCCCATCGAACACGTGCCCTACGTTTCCGATTAAAAAGTCCTTCTGTCTCACTTCAGCCTCCTTTCATGACTGCGATTTCACAGCACGAGCAAAGGTCGAAAGAAGTCACAAGAATCCCGGTTGCCACTAAAGCAAAAACAGATCTCCCTCTATGTACCCCTCGGGACTGCGATGACTCACGAGGCAGGTTACGTCCCTTCCCAGCAGGATCGTCTCGATGAAGGGTTTCCGGTCACGGTCGTTTCGTTCTACCCAGAGGAAGGGCTTTATCTCCTTTACCCGGATCCTTTCTTCCTCGGCATACTGACCGTTCTCAATCCTTCCGATGCGGGTGACCTTCAATTCAACGGTGTCTCCATCGATGACATTCGTAACGGGACCTCCAATGATATCGTTCATTGCGATACACCCCCTTCTTCGATAAATATTTCTCCGGACCTTTCACTCAGATGGAGATGAGCCGTCTCATCTTCACCATGGGGATGATTCCCGGATAGGATGTAGATCTCTGCCTGGATGTTTCCCCCCGCCTCGCGGGAATGAACGAGGCACATCACCCCCCTCCCTGTTAACCTGGCATCGTGGAATTTATTTACCTTCGCCTTCTCCTGAACCCGTGAATTTCCCGATTTAAGCCCTTTTACGCGTACCATCTCCTCGGGGCCGAACTCGTGATGATTCCTCCTCACCACCTGGGTTACCACCACCTGGATGAGATCGGAACCGATGACGCTCTTGATGCGCCCCACGATCAAATCTCTCATCCCGGTCCTCCCGGAAGCTCCTCCGGCGAGAGGGGAGGGCGGGCATCGCTGTTTTTCAGGCCCCGGTTCATGTAGACATCCGCTTTTATCTCCCCGTTTTCACCGCGTGAGTGCACGACGCACATCACTTCCCTGCCTTTCAGCAATTTTTCCAGAGTCAATTGCTCCCGCTCCCAGGAAAGGGTGACGATCTCGCTGACTTTCAGGGTTTTAATCCACACCATTTCCACATCCCCGTATGCACCCCTGTTTTTCTCTCCAACGCGGTTCACCGCCACGTAGAACATGTTATCGCCGACAATCTCCCTGACATCGCCGATGATGAAGTCTTTTTTCGGCATGGTGAACCTCCTTTTTCCCTTCCTTAGACCCACACGGTCCGGCTGTAATGCCTGCCTCCCGCTCCTGCCCCCTATCGATCGGGATATCGATTCCTCGAGTGTCTTCATCGAAAAGGGTTTATCGATGACGTCATCGACACCCGCTTCAATCGCTTCGGAGAGCAGCTTCTCGTTCCCGTAGGCGGTGATGAGAATCTTGGCCGCCCCTTTGCAGCCATCCCCCAAGCGCCTGATGAGCTCGATGCCGTCCATCTCGGGGAGCAGGTAATCGGAAATAATGATGTCGCAGGACCGGCCCCCCAGCTTTTCTATGCACTCCTCCCCGGTTGCGAAGGAAATCAGCGGCCATCCCCTTTGTTCAAAAGATGTACAGAGGGAATCCCGCACAACCTCGTCATCCTCGACGAGGAGGATGGTCATGGATTTCAACCTCTCGTAGAGTTGTCTTTTCATATCGCGAAAACACCCCTCCTCTTCCCAGTTAGGTTACAAGGATCATGCCTTATCACAAAAATATATAAAGGGATTTTAATTCAGATACTTACACTTGCACGTCCCCTGAAGGGCGCGCATTGCCTAATCGATAACTGCAAAAATTACCATGAGGTGGCGGAAAAATTTGCAATTAGTGGAAGATTTCCCACTTTCGGTCAAATTGTCAGGAGAGTCCCTGTCACCGATGGTGGCTCGAAAAACCCGGAGGGGATTGAACCGGATGCTTTCGGGCACAGGGTAGGTGAGATGGTATTCGTCTTCGAGAGTAAATTTACTCGATCCCCAGCTTCCGTCTTCGGTACCGGAAGGTAGAGTAGTTCATCTTGAGGAATTTCGCGGCCTCCGTTTCTCGCCCTCCCGCCCTTTTCAGGGCCTCCGCCATGTAGAACTTCTCGAACTCCTCCATGGCGGAGGTAAGATCCACGCCCCCGGGGGGGATAGGAGGGTAACCCGCTTTTTCTTTTTTTTTCCGGGGAGTTTCCCGCGTATCGCTTTTTACCAGCCCGAGGGCACCGGGGGTGAGCTCTCTTCCCGAGCCGGTCAGGACACCCCGCTCTATAACGTTTCTCAACTCGCGGATATTGCCGATCCAGTCGTGTTGCATGAGTGCTTTTTCCGCTTCGGGTGATATGCTCGAAAACTTTTTGCCGAATTTCTCTTTGAATTCCAGCAGGAAGTGCCGGGCGAGGGGAACGATGTCCTCCCGGCGCTGGTTCAGCGACGGGATCGCCACTTCGACCACAGCCAGCCGGTAGAAGAGGTCTCTCCTGAAGCGCCCTTTCTTCACCATGGTGCCCAGATCCCTGTTGGTCGCAGAGATGACCCGCGTCTTGACGCTCAATTTTTTGGTCCCCCCCACGCGGTAGAACTGACCCTCATCGAGAAAACGGAGCAGTTTGGCCTGGGCCGCTGTGCTCAAATCCCCCACCTCGTCGAGAAAGAGGGTCCCGTCTTCCGCCTCCTCGATCAGTCCCCTTTTCCCCGATTCAACCGCCCCGGTGAACGCCCCCTTCTCATACCCGAAGAGCTCGCTCTCGACGAGGTCGGCGGGAATGGCCGCACAGTTCACCGTGATCAGGGGTCCCCGGAAGCGGGGGCTCCGGTAATGAATGGCACTGGCGATCAGCTCCTTTCCCGTGCCCGTCTCTCCGGTGATGAGAATGGGCGTGTCAGGGCTCTTTGCCACCATCTCTATGAGCTCCATGACGCTCTGTATGGATTTGCTCTCCCTGATGAAGCAGGGGATGTTGTCCTCGATATACTTTTCCTGGATCGCCTGAACCTCTTTCCTCAGCTTGATGGTTTCGAGGGCATTCTGGATGGTCACCTTCAATCCCCTCATATACAAGGGTTTGACCACGTAATCGTAAGCGCCGAGTTTCATGGCTGCGATCACCGTATCGATATCCTCGTAAGCGGTGATGATGATTATCTGCATGTCTGGGTGGGAGTTCTTGATCTCACGAAGGGCGTCGATCCCGCTCATACCGGGAAGCCCGATATCGAGAAGGATCAGGTCGGGAGTGGTCTCCGACATGGCATCGATCGCGGCCTCGGCGATGGGAAAGGTCTCCACGCGGTAGTCTTCACCGAGCACCATCGATATCCCGTCCCTGACCGACTCCTCGTCATCGACGACATATATGGAATATTCAATCATGCCGGGATTATTCCTTCCCAACGGGAATTTCCACCACGAATTCTGCGCCACCCCAGATGCTCTCGCCTACCCGGATGGAGCCACCGTGGTCGGTGACGATCCTGTTGCAGATGCTCAGCCCGATGCCGGCATTGTTCTCCTTCGTGGTGAAGAAGGGGTCGAATACCTCGGCCCTGAGGTGGAGCGGCACACCCGGCCCTGAATCGGACACACCCACGAAGATGGTCTCGCCTTGAAGAAAGGACCTCACCCCGATTTTTCTCTCGCCCTGGACACCCTTCATGGCTTCTGCGGCATTCCCGATCAGGTTTAGCATCACCTGCTCCATGAGAACTGTGTCAAGGAGGCAGGGAGGGATGTTTTTTGCCAGGCTCTTCTGAATCCTGATACCTCTCCTTCTCAGTGAAACCGAAGCCAGGCTCAAGGCGTCCTTGATCGGTTTGTGAATGTCTGCCAGAGTTAATTTCGGCTCGGAGGGTTTGGAAAAGTCCATGACCCGGTTGATGACACCCTCTATTTTCTGGGAGGTTGAAGAGATTTTTTTTATAATTTCCCTTGCCTGCTTCGGTTCCCTGGCTTTTGTCAAGCTCGTTTCGAGGGCATCGAGGTATATGTTGACTCCTGCAAGGGGATTTCTTATCTCATGGGCGATACCTGCAGCCATCCGTCCGAGGGAAGCCATCTTGCTCTGAAGAAGCATGGCCTCTTCCATATTCTTTATCCGGGTAACATCCATCATGTTTAACATGACGGCTTGACGCCCGTCGTGCTCGGTAATGCTTCCCCGGCACAGGACCCATTTCATTTTGCTCCGGTCCCCGAAACTGCCCATGGGATAGAACCGGAAATCTATGTCCACCTCTCTTTGTTCCCCCTCGAGCAGGCTGTTGTACGATCTCCTTATTTTCTCAACGTCTTCGGGATGAATACCTTTGAAACTCGGGATGAAATAGGAAAGAGGAAAGGGTTCTGTCATTTTCTCGAATTCCGGGTTCGTGTAGACGACCTGATGATCCTGAATGATAACTATGCCCGTGAGCGATTTTTCCACCAGGTCAGCAAATATCTGCCTGCTCTTTTTTAGAACCTCTTCGGCAAGTTTGATATCGTTAATATCGCGAATTGATCCGGACATTCTCACCGGCTTTGCATCGCTCTCCCGGGTCACCTTACCCCGTCCCCGGAACCAGCGGTACTCGCCGGACTTTGTCCGTAAACGGTATTCCATATCGAAGGGAACGTCCTCCTCAAAGTGAGCCCGAACGTTTTCTTCCACCCTGACCAGATCATCCGGATGGAGCAAAGCCCTGAAATGAGAAAATGACGCCTCTATCTCGCCATCCTCATATCCCAGCAATCCATACCATTGTGGAGACCACCACTCGGCATCCTGGTCTATGTCCGGCCAATCCCAGAGACCGTCGTACGATCCTTCGACGGCAAGGTTGTAACGCTCCTGGCTCAGTTTGAGTTCATTCCGGGCTGTGACAAGTTCGATTATCTTTCCCAGCTTCTCTGCGATGCTGTGTAACAGCAACCTCTCCTCCCTGAGAAACGGGCCTTCATCTCTTTCGGGTCTCTTTTCGAGATAGCCCACCTCGAGAGTTCCGCTGATCCTTCCGTTGATGAAGATCTCATTCTTCTGTACCCAAACTGTCTCCTGAAAGTTCTTCGTTTTAAACTCCTGCCCCCCGAAGATAATTCGTGCGAAGGCAATTTCCGGGTACTGCCAACCGGAAGGGATGAGGTCAACGACCCCCTTAAATACCTCCTCGAGGGAATCGTGCTCCTCCTCGAGGAGTTTCGAAATAGCGTAGAGACAGTTCAGCTCCTTGACACGCTCATTCAACTTGGTCACAGTTTTTTTGAGACTTCTCTCCGCGTCCCGAAAGTCGGTTATATCAAGAGCCAATGACATACGGACGAGCCTTCCATCGGACCAGTGGATCGCCCTGTCCACGCAGCGGTAAAACCTTCCTCCATCTATGTCGTCATAGCACCATATTACCGGTGCGGCAGGCTCTCCCTCACTTCCCACGAGCATATGGTTCGTGCAGAAAGAGCATGGCCT
>WVXK01000110.1:2245-2605 GCA_011773515.1 Deltaproteobacteria bacterium | reverse complement strand
AGCGCCCTGAAGCTTCTCGGCAGGGAACTGGCCGGGGACGCCTACTTCATCGATACCGTCTTTGACCCCTGGCACACCTTGAAGCGGAGCCTGGCCGGCGAGAACATCGTTCATTTAATGGAAAACGAACCCGAGGCAACACGCAAGGCCCTGGAGGTTATCACGGAGAACCTCGTCGCGTATTGCAAGAGGTCCCTGAGCACCGGGTCGGCTGGCATCTTCCTCTCCATACCCGCGGGCAGAGAGCTTATCGGCCGCGAGCACTTTCTCTCCTTCGTGAAACCCTTTGCCGCGGCGCTCCTTCGAAAGATATCCGGACTTGGAAAGATGAACACGGCACACGTTCACGGCGAGGACCTC
>WVXK01000110.1:789-2150 GCA_011773515.1 Deltaproteobacteria bacterium | reverse complement strand
GGGGTGGAAAGGACCGGTTTTTCCTGGCCGGGGGCTGCTCCATCGACTCGTCGGTGAACCCGCAGGCAATAAAGGCGATCGTCAGGGCGGCCCGCGACACTCTTTGAGGGTAGGCTGTCGGCAGGAGACAGATGATTTTTACGGCTTGAGGGGCACAATGAAAGGGAGGGGGAGCTATTTCGGGTATCTGTCCTCGAGGCTTTTTACCCTCCGTTCGAGCCAGGCGAGCTGCTCTTTACTGCACCCGGCACAGCGGGAGATGGCTTCCCGATAGGTCTCTATTGCCCTACCCGGTGCGTCCATGCTTTTAAGGACCAGGCCTGCCGTATCGAGAAACTGCCAGGGCAGTTCCCTCCTATTCTCGAGCTGCTCACGGATGAGTTCCGGGCAGGAGTGAAGGGAACGGCCCCTGGATGCCCGGACGAAACAGAGGTTGTTGATGGCATCCAGGTAATCGTGGTCGATTTCGATCGCTTTCTCGAAGTCTTCCAGGGCCTTTTCTTCATCTCCCCGTTTGAGCAGCACATTTCCCCTGTTGGTGAAAAAGAGGGGATTCCCGGGGTCTTTCCTGATAGCCCTGTTCAGATGGTCGATTGCGAGGTCATATTCCCCGCGCTCCTCGTATGCAACCGCAAGGTCGTTGTGTTCACCGGCACTCAACGGGTCATGGACGATGTAGATCCCGTGGCCGCTGCACGCGGTGAACAGGACTGTGAGAAGGGAAAGAAGTCCCCCTTTTATCGGGTGCGACGTAGAGTGCGAGGAATCCCGTTTTCTTCCACTTTTCATTGATCTCCTCGATAGGAGCCGTGACGAATTTTGAAAAACCATTGTGATAGACCAGCTCCTGCCTGTCAATGTCATAACCGACGACAACGACATAGTGGGGAGACGAGATGGGGCCCGTTCCCAGGTCGACGAACAGAATCACCGGGTTGCCACGTGACACTGCCATCATGACAGCGCAGGGGGTGCTTTTTTCGATGCGGGCGGAAGGGAAGTAGCGTGAGGCGAGTTTTCTCATGTCCGTTATCAGGGTTCCCTTGAGCGACTCGCTGTAGAGTTCTTCCGTGGCCGCATCGAGGGAGATATCTATCCCGTGATAGTTGAGAACCATCGTCAGGGCAGCGGGGCCGCATCCAAAAACCCTCTGGTAGAGTGGCTCGACGTCCAGCACATTTCGGGGGAGCAGGGCGGGGCCGCACCCGACCCGGTTCGTTATGGGCCGGGAACAGGCAAGACCCATAGACAGGGTCAGGATGAGAAATGCTGTGAGCCTGTTGCGAATGATTCCCGCCTCATTTTATGACTATTTCCTTGTCGAGCAGCTTGATGATGAGAACCACGATCAGGGCGAGAAC
>WVXK01000110.1:0-717 GCA_011773515.1 Deltaproteobacteria bacterium | reverse complement strand
GAGATCATCGATGCGAGGGCTTCCTGCCGAATGGACGAAACAGCCGTGATGGCTGCAGCCATCATGATGGCGACGATGACGAAATGACCGCTTCTTCTCATTTTGCCAATCATATCGACCTCTTTATATCGTGTTTTCTTGTCCCTCACGAATAGATGCGGTTTGGATTCCCGCACATTTTCGTACTACCTATATCGGTGATTTCAGCGTCGTCTTTAATGCCCTGTGCGAAAGCTTTTTGCCAAACGACCGCAAAAAAACATTCCGCATTTCGAACCGGCCCATATCGGGAACGGGCTAAAATATGAGCGTCAATCTTTTGGCTGACTGCCGCAGCCGTATGGTTAATATCCTGCTGATTCCCTTCAGCAACTTGATCCCTATCGCCGGATACTGTGCAAAAAATGCCTCTAGTGAATCCCGGCTGAGGGTGATTATCTCCGTGTCCTCGATGGCAACGACCGTTGCCGAGCGGGGATGCTCATCGAGCATGGCGAACTCTCCGATGATGGAGCCACTTTTCAGCTGTGCAAGAACGATATATTTCCCCGGGAAATCGGACACCTTTTTCACCTCGACGCTCCCACTCGTTATGAGGCCGACAAAATCCCCCGGGTCACCCTCCTTGAATATGACCTCACCGGCGGGATATATCTCAGACCGGAAAAAGTGGGCGATCTTTTCAAGCTCCCCCTCGTCAAATAGGTGGAAAAGGGT
>WVXK01000109.1:32531-32992 GCA_011773515.1 Deltaproteobacteria bacterium | reverse complement strand
GTATCTGTTCACCGCGAGCAACCGGTGGGTTTCCATGTCTGCAACGTAGACCAGCCCCTCCAGGGCATCGATATAGGTAAGCAGCTCTTCTATGTGCAGGGTGACCGCTTCCCTTTCTTTCGCCCCCTCTCTTTCCTTTTTCTTGCTGATGGCATTCTCCCGAAAGGATAGTGTTTCAAGCGGCGGATCGGCCAGATGAAAAGTTCTCTACCGCACCCACGCAGGTTTTTCTCAACGGCGCCTTGCTCCGCCTGTTTTCCGATGTTACATTTTATCACCCATGGTAAATCCGATGAACAGCTCATTTTCCCGCGGGGTCAGTTCCCATATCCTCATGTTTTGGGACAGGAAGAGCGGCAAAATGTGAGAAAATGGGAACTGACCCCGTTTGAGTTTCGATTATTCGCGAGAAAGGCTAGCGAGAAATTCCTCCAGAGCGGCATTGAAAGCACCCGGCTCCT
>WVXK01000109.1:31918-32366 GCA_011773515.1 Deltaproteobacteria bacterium | reverse complement strand
AACTTCTGGCTAAACATCATCGGCATTACATGTCTTGCCACCGCGAATGGGCCGACCCGGCGGGCTATCAGATTCAAGAGCCGATACTTGCGCAGGTTCCTCTTCGGTTCAGGATCAGCGGAAGTATCGGCGAGAATCAGGGATTTGACCAGTTCCGGGCGCCGCAGCGCAAGTCGGATTGCGACGAAACCACCCATGGAAAAGCCGAGGAAGTGACAGGGGGCGCAATCCAATCTCTCTATGAGCTGCGCCGCATCTTCACATAAGCTATCCATGTCATACCCATCCGGCGTAACCTGGCTCTGTCCCTGGCCACGAAAATCGAAGGTTATGCAACGATAACGGTCCTTGAGGGCACTGACCTGCTCATCGAACATGCGCCCACTGAAGACGAGACCGTGTGCAAACACTATTGTTTCCGGGCCCGTACCAGCTTCGTCGTAAAACA
>WVXK01000109.1:18356-31860 GCA_011773515.1 Deltaproteobacteria bacterium | reverse complement strand
TCCAGCAGAGGGTCTTACCAATCATAATTGCAGATTTGCACATTCAATTCAACTGACAACATACGGGGTCAGTTCCCATTTTCTCACATTTTGTCCCTCTTCCTGTCCCAAAACCTGAGGATATGGGAACTGACCCCATTGTTTGCCATTATTTGGTGGAGGGTATCAGAGCCAAAACTCGGGATACCTGCGGCCCTCCGGGATATTGTTTACGAGGAGTGCCACCACCAGCATCACAACAGCACCGAGGCCGGAAGGAATGACGACATAGAGATAGCCCAGGTTGTGAATTTTGCTGCTGCCTATCACCGCGATCAACGCGGTCGCCCCGCCGGGCGGGTGCACCGTCTTTGTGGCGTGCATCGCCGCAATCGCCGTTGCCACTGCGACGGCAGCGGCAAACCACAGGTGAGAGGGCAATACCTTATAACAGGTTACCCCGACGATTGCCGATACTAAATGCCCCCCCACGAGGTTCCTCGGCTGGGCGAGGGGACTGTTGATAGCACCGTATATCAGAACCGCCGACGCGCCAAAAGACCCTATTACCATGACGAGATCCGTCTTCTCAATAACATTGAAGTTGATATACGAAACGGCGCCGATACCGAAAAAGGCACCGATCCATGACCAGACAATGTAGGAAAAGCTGGCCATAGGCGGGCTCTTTGTGACTCCCCTCATTTTATCGAAATAGCGCTCTTTTGGCTTTGTTCCCTTATCCATGTCTACGACTCCTCGTTGTCTCAGGCTCAACAAGAAACCCCCCGCTAAGTTGCTCGATCCTGCTTCAACATTGAGATGCAGATCACGGGCCTGTTATTTCTTTTAATCAACAAGGAATTGTAAGGAGGGTAGAGGGGTCAGTTCCCATTTTCTCACATTTTGCATAAACCACTCTGCTCCTGCGAATATCAAGCAGCTGCTACTTGTCTTCTCTCTTAGAAAAAATTCTAAAAACCTGAGGATATGGGAACTGACCCCGGTTTTGGAGGGGGTCAGGCTGTCACGGGGGCTTCAGCGGCCTGCCGGCGCCGCCTCTGGTTCAGGAAGATTGCCCCGTAGATGACGAGCCCGAAGGGCCACACCAGGTAGGGGTGAGAGAGCCCGAACCATTCGGCCACTACCCGGGGCTGCATCATGACGAAGGTTACCACGAGAAAGAGGGGGATCTCGTACACCTTGTTTCTGTGGGTAAACCAGCCCTGGGTAGCCGATGCGAAGGCGAAGTTGCCCACGCAGGCCGTTGCGAAGATGAGCAGGGCGATCCCCCATGAGTCGATCCCCTGGAGGATCAGCTCATGGTTGAAGATGAACATGAAGGCGATCATTGCCGTCCGGATGTCGTAGAGGAAACCCTGTATCCCGGTGGGTACGGGAGGCGATTTCGCGATGGCGGCGGCGGCATATGCCGCCAGGCCGACTGGTGGCGTGTCGTCGGCCAGGATGCCGAAGTAGAAGCAGAACAGGTGGGCCGCCATGAGGGGAACGATGAAACCGTTTGCCGCCCCCACCTCGACGATGATGGGGGCCGTAAGTGCTGCCATGACGATGTAGGTAGCGGTCGTGGGCAGGCCCATACCGAGGACCAGGCTGGCAATGGCGGTGATGATCACCAGGGCGAAGATGTTCCCGCCGGATATGAACTCCACGATCTCGGTGACGATCCCGCCGATCCCCATGGTCACCACGCCGACGATGATGCCGGCTGCCGCCGTGGCAATGGCCACGGTTACCATGTTGCGCCCCCCCGACACCAGCGCGCCGACGATCTCCGCGAGCCCCTGCTTTATCCCCGGCATCACGGGCTCCTTCCTCATATAGCGCCTCACGGGATGCTGCAGGACCATGATGAAGAACATGACCACGATGGCCCTGAACGCCGCCAGTTCCGGGGAGTGCCGGGGCACGACCAGTTCGTAGACCAAAACGGCGATGGGGATGAGGTAGTGGGCACCGGACTTGAGCACCTCGAAGAAGCGGGGCACCTCGGCCGGTGTCAGCCCCCTGAGCCCGAGCTTCGATGCCTCGATGTGTGTCAGGAAGAACAGGGTGGCGTAGGACACGAAGGCCGGGATCGCCGCCGCCTTGATCACCGCCAGGTAGGGCACGCTCAGATATTCGGCGATGATGAATGCCGCCGCACCCATGATGGGGGGGGCGATCTGCCCGTCGGTGCTGGCTGCCACCTCGATGGCGGCCGCCTTGACGGGCGGGTAGCCCACTTTCTTCATGAGGGGGATGGTGAAGGTGCCGGTGGTGACGATGTTGGCGATGGAAGAGCCCGACACGAGCCCCGTCAGGCCCGAACCCACGATGGCTGCCTTGGCCGGCCCCCCCTTGAACCGTCCCAGGAGGGAAAGGGCCAGCTCGATGAAGAACCTCCCCGCCCCGGCCCGCTCGAGCATTGCGCCAAAGAGAACGAAGAGGAAGACGATCATGGCCGAGACATCCAGGGGGATCCCGTAGATCCCCTCAGTGGACAGGGAGATCTTGTCGACGTACTTCGCCAGGCTTGCGCTCTTGAAGGCGAATGCCTCGGGCATGTTCTCGGCGAAAAAGACGTAGAAGGTAAAGGCGGTGGCGATGACCGTTAGCGCCGGACCCACCACCCTTCGCGCCGCCTCGAGCAGGAACAGGACCAGGACGCCGCCGACTGCGATGTCACGGGCAACGGAGGTACCGTACCGCGCCATGATGCCCTCGTAGTCCAGCCAGAGATACAGGGCGCTGGCGCAGGCGGCGATCCCCAGGACGACGTCGAAGAGGGGGATCTTTGTCCTGACCGAGAGGAAGGACAACGCCCCTTTTCTCGGCTTCCTCGCTGCAGGAAAGCAGAAGTAGGCGATGAGCATGGCAAAGCCCAGGTGGATCGCACGGACGTAGATGGAGTTCAAAAGCAGCCAGCTGGCGATGGAGAGCTGGAAGAGACACCAGAGAATAGCAATTGCGGGGATGATGTACCTCTGCCAGCCCTCGGGATGGCGGTACCCCGTCTCCTCATCTTCCGCGATTCGCCTGGCCTCCTCTGCGGCCGCCTCGTCCTCCTTCGGCAGGATGAGGTGGCCCTCTTCATCCACTATCCTCTCTCTTTCCCGCTCCGTCATCGGCCACGTCCCTCACCCGGTTTCTGGTTGTGCGCCCTGCATTCGCCTCCCTCGAGGGGCGGACAAAGTGCGGGCGGGACCGGTAAGGCCCCGCCCGCGGCTCGTTTCACTTCAAAAGGCCCGCTTCCCGGTAATACTTCATGGCGCCGTCGTGGATGGGCGCAGAGAGCCCTTCGAGCATGTTCTTCTTTGTCAATACCGCATAGGCCGGGTGCAGTTTCTTGAACTCCTCGAAGTTCTCGAAGACCTCCTTGACGAGGTTGTAGACGTAGGTGTCGGCGACCCTGGCGGAAGTAACAAAGGTCGCCTTCACGCCGAAGGTGGGGATATCGGCGCCGTTTTCCGCGCCGGGGTACTCGGCCACGGGGACGATGCTCGGCGCGTAGTAGGAGTACTTCTTGTAGAAGTCGTCGGGCAGGACAATGGGTATGAACTTGACCTTCCTCGTCCCGCTGGTTGCCTCCTTGAACGCTCCCGAGGGGTGCCCCACCGTGTAGAAGAAAGCGTCGATGCGGCCGTCCTGCAGCATGCCGGGGGCCTCGGCGGCCTTGAGGCCCTCGGACATGAGGTCCTTCTCGAAGTTCAGGCCCGCCGCGGTCAGGGCGTCGATGGAGTTCTGCCTCTGACCGGAGCCGGGGTTGCCGATGTTGACGCGTTTGCCTTTCAGGTCCTGGATGCTGTTGATACCCGTGTCCACCGCCGCGCACAGGGTCAGGCTCTCGGGATGGATGGCGAAGAGCGCCCGGAGCTCCTTCTGCGGCTTGCCGGCCCACTCGGAGTTCTCGCTGCCAAAGTAGGCCTGGTACTGCCGGTCGGACTGCACCACGCCGAAGTCAAGGTCTCCGGACATGATTGCGTTGATGTTGTAGACCGACCCCCCGGTGGACTCCACCGTCAGGCGCATGCCGTACTCCTTCTTCTTAGCATTGACGATGCGTGCTATGGCTCCGCCGGTGGGATAGTAGACGCCGGTCACCCCGCCGGTCCCGATGGTGAAGAACTTGGTCTCGGCCGATGCCGGGGTGAAATCCGCCCCCGCCAGCGCCACCGCGGCGAGGACCACAACAAACAGAGAGATTCTTCTCATCTCAGCCTCCTCTTTCGTGGTTGTTAACAGACACCTCCAGCGCAAGCCTATCCGGTATGGACTCCGGCCTCTCGAGCGCCCTCTCTGCTATGGATCCCCCGCTGTACCAATAAGCCAATTGGACCCGAAGAGCTCGGCCGCGGCCCACATCCCTTTCATCCTGCTGGGCTGGCATATTTCTATTTTCGACCGATACGATAATCTACAGTTACATTTATTCTCATTCTCTTATTCAATCACAATAGACAGCATACATTAAAGATGAGAAGGATAAGAATTCGGACTTCCTTTAAAAAACTGACCCGGGTCTCACGTTAGGATTTTTAAAGGGAGTGCACTCAGTGCCCGCCCCCGTTTCCGTTGCCAAAGTAAAACCAGTAGTATTCCTCATCCACGCTCAACGGCCTTCTCGCCTTTTCCTCGACGAAATCCCATCCGCTCCCGATCAGACGACCATTCTGGAAGACCAGGGGGGTTAACCCCCCATCTGCGATCCCATTGTCCCGGTAGACCTCATCCCAGTATCCCACGCGCAAACCGATGCGATCGGTAAAGTAGTAGACGATCTCGTAGTCTTCTTCTCCAAGCTTCTTCAATTCCGAGTGATAGGGATTCTTTACCACCACATCCTGGTATCCTGCGATGTATCCTTCGAAATATATCCTCTGCCTGAAAGTTTCCTCATCCATCCCCATGACATCCAAAACTTTCTCCTTACTCATACCGGTTTCAACCCTCTTGAGGTTCGCCGCATTACGGGAGACGAGATCAATTGCATCAACACGGGAAAATACGAGCAGAAAAAGGGCTGACACTCCCAGACACACTATTTTTTTCATGGATATCACCTTCCTTTTCTCATGTTTCCCCGCTGCTTCGATAACGGGGCCCTGCGATGCCGGTTACCGTCGTCATTCCAATTTATTTCCCATTGAGAAACCGCCATCTTGAAAAGATGCTTATACCTAATATTTTACTCCAAACCGGAAAATCGTGATTCGAGTTCCTCTCAAAGTTCAATGATCAAAGTTTACAGTTTAAAACATCAGAGCAATCAGAACTAAAAACATTAAAATGGGCTTGATTGAATGGGGAAGATAAAAGATGGGGTGAGTGATGGGAATCGAACCCACAACCACCTGGGCCACAGCCAGGTGCTCTGCCTTTGAGCTACACTCACCACCAATCGCAAACAGGCTAAGATTATACAATGCGCGCATTTGCCGTTCAAGGTCAATTGTCCCCGCCGGCTTGTGGATGCGCAGCAGACGGTTCACAGGGGCGACGGGCTTACCGGGGATCGGTCAGTAGCCACCCCTTTTCCGGACAAAATCGCCGGTATATATGTAGTCGTTGTCCGCCCTCGCGCTGTGACAGTTGATGCAGCCATCCACTTTGCCCGCCTTCTGGACAGAGCCGTCGGGACCATACTTTGCCCAGAACCAGTCTCCCCCCGAACTGTAGAATCCCCGTATCTTGTACATGACCGTCACGGCGGCGAGCTCCTTCTCCGGGCTGTAATTCTCCTTGACGATCATGGCGCCGTCGGCCATCTCCCTCCCGGCCTTTATGGAGCTGACGGCAGCTTCGTTCAGGTAGGTGGTCAGGAATGCGCCGTGGGGAGGCTTGCCCTCGTAGAGCTTCCCCTTACCGGGCCAGAGGTCCCACGTTGTGTATTTGCTCTCCTGGGTGATGTACCGGTAGAGCAGCTGCGGGTCCGCGGGGGGAAGGTCTGCATCCCGAGAGATTCCAGACTGATACGTACTGCAGTAAACAAAAGAGATAGCGAAAAAAGCCAGCAGAAAAAACCGGGGAACCCGGGTCTTCATAGGCCCACCTCCTTTGAGAGTTTGTCCCGACCGGCAAACGGCTTCCCGGCCGGCCGGGCTTCACTAAAAGCGGCGGCGGGGAAGCCGCGCCCCTTTGCCGCCCCTATCGGTTATGGCAGCAAGCCGCCAGATCTATTATAGTATACGCGTAAGCAGACCACACACGGTGAGGTACCGGATGAAGTACGGAGAGAAAAAGATCGCGGAAGCCAAGCTCGAGCCGTGGGAAAACCCTTTCCCCGGGAGAAACTACACGATCGAAATCAGCTTCCCGGAGTTTTCCTGCCTCTGTCCGAGATCAGGATACCCTGACTACGCAACCATCCGGATAGAGTACGTTCCCGATAAAAAGATCGTCGAGCTCAAGTCATTGAAGCTCTACCTCAACGCCTACCGCGACAGGCACATTTCACACGAAGAGTCTACGAACAGGATCTACGAGGACCTCCACGCGCTCTTGAAGCCCCGCAGGCTTAACGTCACCGGAGACTTCAACCCGCGGGGCAACGTCAAAACCATCATCAAAGTATCATCGGAAGATCCACTGCGGGAGGGGGACCTGGATACCGAGATGGAGTAGGCGACAATTCGGAAGTCGGAATGCGGAATGTGGAGGAAAACCCAGAGTTCCCACAATTTGGGCGCGCGGGAGAATGAAATGCGGTTATTATGTCCTCTATTCGTTTACGTTACCGAATAAAAAAGGCGGGAAAGACCCCGCCTTTTTTCCATCCAGATAATATTTTTTGCTTCATCCGGTTTTGTTGTCATCGTTTTTGGCTTTGATTTTCACTCTCCATTCCGAAATCCGCACTCCCCATTTCCATCTTCTCTACAGATAGGGGTTGTTGTGCATCTCCCTGAGCCGCCGCCATCTCCGGTCCACTTCCTCCTGGAAAGAGTCGAGCTGGGGCTTGCACTCGGGCCTGAACAGGTGTTTGGTCTTTCCCATGTACTTCAACCAATCCGTCACGGGGATCTTGTTGCCCTTCTCCTCGGGATCGTAGTTTATGGTCGTGATGCCGTTCACGACCTCGTAGAGGGGGAAGAAACAGCAATCGACCGAGGCCTGGATGATCTCCATCGACAGGCGCTCCTCCGTCATCCAGGCGAGGGGGCACATGGATATGAGCTTGCCGAAGACCAGACCCTGTTCGGCAATCTTCTGGGCCTTGGCCGCCTTCCGTATCATGTCCCGGTAGTTGGATTCGGCAGCGGTGAAAACGTACGGGATGTTGCAGGCCGAAAATATCTGTGCCGTGTCTTTGTGATGGGTCGTCTTCCCGTGCTGGTAGGGCCCGAAATGGGACGTGGAGGTCTGGTGGCCGAGGGGCACGGTAAAGGAGAGCTGGCTCCCCGTGTTCTGGTAGCCCTGGTTGTCGTATTCGATGATGATCATCCGGTGCCCCCGCATGGCCGCGCCGATGCTGATGCCCATCCCAATGTCGTGCCCGCCGTCTCCGGTGACCATCAGGAAGGTTATCTTTTCGTCCTCGGGAATCTCACCCCTCTCCTTTTTCTCCTCGAACATCTCCACCACGCCGGACAGGGTGGCGGCGCCGTTCTGGAAGAGGTTGTGGATGTATGTCACCTTGTGCGACGTGAAGGGGTACCCCGTGGTAACGACCATGCCGCAGCCGGTATGGAAGAGAACCACCACATGCCCTTCGAGACCCTTCAAGAAGATGTTCAGGTTCGTGAAGATACCGCATCCCGGACATGCGCCGTGCCCGGAGGCCACCCTCTTTGGCATCTCCGTGAGCTTTCTCGCCACGACTCCCTTTACCTTGACCGCACCCGATGCAGCATCTTCCGTCACCGTCAGGAGACCGCTGGACTCCTTATCCTCGATGGGCCGGAAAATCTCCTTGGGCTTGTACTTCATGTCACCCGGGTTCGCGCCGTGGAACTCATAGGGGACATCCACCTTGCCGGTCCGGGCTATCTTCATCGCCTCCTCGAGAAGCTCGAGGGCATCGTCGATGAAGAACTCCTTGCCGCCTATCCCGTAAACCCTGCTGGCAACCTTGACCCCGCTCCTGGGCACTCCCTGCAGGACCGCCTTGACCTCCATGGTCATCTGGCCTGCCCAGCCGCCGGGGTTGTCCTGCCGGTCGGCAACGACGAGACCCTTTACCCCTTTCAGCGCATCCAGCACCTCGTTTACCGGGAAGGGACGTATGACGTTGAGCTTGACCAGCCCGACCTTTTTGCCTTTCGCCCGCAGGATGTCCACCGCCTCTTTCGACGTCTCTGCAGCAGAGTTCAGGATGAGCAGGGCGGCGTTGGCACCCTCCATGCGGTATTTTTCCACCATGTCGTACCTTCTCCCCGAAAGCCTCCCGTACTCGCGCAGGACTTTCGGAATAACCCGGTACGCCTCCTCCATTGCCGCTGAAAGCTGCTTTTTGTTGTTGATCAGGTCGGGGTCGTTCATGTATGGGCCTATGGTCACCGGCTTGCTCGGATCGACGGAGGTGACGGTGGGCACAAAGGGGCCCAGGAAGTCCTGCACAACCCGTTTGTCCTCGAAGTGGTAGATGAGCCTTTTCTGGTGGCTGGTGAAAAATCCATCGAAGGCGACCATGACGGGAAGGCGGACATCGGGATGCTCGCCTATCTTCGGGGCGACGATGTTCATGTCGTAGACAGCCTGTGGGTCGGAGGCCATGAGAATGATCCAGCCCGTGTTGATGGCAAGCATGATATCCGAGTGGTCGCACCGTATGTCGAGGGGGCCCGAGACGCTCCGGGTAACGATATTGAATACCATGGGGAAGCGGGAACCCGACTGCACGGGGAGCTGTTCGAAGCCAAACATGAGGCCGTTGGCGGAGGTTGCGTTGAATACCCTTCCACCCGCCGTGGTGGCTCCGAAACAGATCCCTGCGGCTCCGTGTTCTCCGTCGCCCGGTATCATCCTGATGGTGTGGACCCCTTCGGCCCTCATCGCATCGAGCTCCTCGGCGATCTCTGTGGAGGGCGTGATGGGATAGTAGCCCATGAGGTGGTAGTTGATCTGGCTGGCGGCCAGTGCAGACACCTCGTTCCCGCTCAGGAAAATCGGCACCTGAGCAGGCTTGGGCCTGGTCTTCTTTGCGGCTAACTTTTTTGCAGGCATTCCCTTTGCCATGGTACTTCTCCTTTACCTGGAAAATTTATGCTTCACGATAATGTCGTTGATATCGTAGTCGCTCTCCTTCACCGGCTCGATGGCGCCAAACTTGCAAGCCTTCGTGCACCGGAGGCATCCCTTGCAGTACTGGTAGTCGATGCCCTTCAATATCATCCCCTCTTTCCCGGTCTTTTTGTCGATTCCCTTCTCCCAGACGAAGCAGTAGTCGGGGCAGTACATGTCGCAATCACCGCACTTGGTGCACTTTTCCTCTATGAAAAAGGGGATGAACCCCACCCTGCTGGCCGACAGGTCCTTGAGCGATGTGTTCCCCACGCTGTAGATCACGCCTCCTATCGGGGCGTTTTCATAGCCAAAATCGGGAAGGGTCCTTACGAAGGGAACGTGGGCGTACTTGCCGTCCTCACCGTACGTCTTGAGCTCCACCTCCTTGAACCCCCGCTCGAGGGCGGCAAGGTTTCCCGGCATGGCGGCGGGATATTTCGCCCCGAAGGCCGCCTTGACGGCTTCTTTCAAAGCCTTCAGCTCGATAAAGCCGCTGGCACGGGCGATGGCGCCGAGCAGGACCATGTTCACCCGCGATTTCGTCTGGATCGCTATCTCCGTGGCGTCCACTGCGCCCACCGCCCCGCTCGATATCATCATGAAATCCCTTGCATCGTCGGCGCTCCTCTTCGTGTTGAGGATCACCGCCCCATCCTTGAGGAGGCCCGCCGTTACGGGAAGCGTTTTGACCATCGACTCGTGGAAAATCGCCAGGATATGGGGCTCTTCGATGGGGCTGTTTACGCGGATCTCCGTTTTCGGCTCCGCTACTCTCACGAAGGCCTTCACGGGTGTCCCTTTCTTCTCGGAACCGTAGGACGCAAACGATGAGGCGTTGTACCCCATGCCGAACACGAGAGCTTCGGCGAGGATCTTCCCTCCCACGTTTGCCCCGAGGCCCCCAATCGACTCCATTCTCACCTCGAAGAAGCCAAACTCGTTCTTCTTCGTGAGCTTAGGAGTTTTCTTCCTCGAGGATCTTGCCTTCACTGCCATGGCGCATACTCCTTTTACTTTGGAATAAGAAGAAACTTCAATTTTAATTTATCAGCCAAAAAAATAAAACCTTTTTTTAAATTTCTCTCCTGTACGCGATCGCCTTGCCGACGGTAAGCTCATCGGCATACTCGAGGTCGGAGCCGATGGGCATCCCGTAGGCAATTCTCGTGACCCGCACCCCCAGAGGTTTCAGGAGCGCCGAAAGGTAGGACGCCGTGGCTTCCCCTTCGACGTTCAGGTTCGTAGCGATGATGACCTCTTTCACATCCTCTTCCTTCACCCGGCTGACGAGGGCGTCGATCTTCAGGTTTTCCGGCATCACCCCGTCGATGGGAGAGAGCGCGCCGCCGAGGACGTGATACCTGCCGTCGAACTCCCCGCTTTTCTCGACGGGGAGGATCTCCTGCGGCTGCTCTACCACGCAGATCACGCTGCTCCTGTCGTCGCGCTTGCAGATCTCGCAGATCTCCCCCTCCGAGAAGTTGCCGCACCGGGTGCAGTAGCAAATCTCCCTTTTGGCTTTCAAAATCGCGTGGGCAATCTGCTCGGAGAGCCCCTCCTCCCTCTTCAGGATGAAAAGGGCCATTCTCAGGGCGCTCTTTTCGCCCACGCCGGGAAAATTGCAGAGGCTCTTGATGAGCTCTCTCATGGGACCGGGGAAATATCTCATCAAAAGAGCCCCGGAATATTCATGCCGCCCGTCAGCTTCGACATCTCCTCCTGAACCATTTCCCGCGAGCGATTTATGGCCTCATTCACCGCCGCCGTGACGAGGTCTTCGAGCATGCCCACCTCTTCAGGATCCACGACTTCCCTCTCTATCGTAACGGAGATGATATCCCCCCTTCCATTTGCCACGGCCGTCACCATACCCCCACCAGCGCTGGCTTCCACGGTCTTTTTCTCGAGCTCTTCCTGCAGCTTCGTGATCTTTCCCTGCATCTTCTGGGCCTGTTTGAGCAGTTCGTTCATGTTCTTCACGTTACTCTTCCTCCTCTTCCTCCTCCGTGATGAAATCTCCCGACATCCCCTCCATCTCGTCGCCTCCCCCCGACGGCCCGGCGGGGATGTCTTCCTTTCTTCTTCTCTTTCCGGGGTCGAGCTTTACGATCTCGGCAATTTTGGAACCAGGAAACTCCCGCAGAAGCTCTATGACGACCGGATCGGAAAGGACGCGGTTTTCAAGCTCATCGCGCCCCTTTGGCGAGTCACCCTCCTCGATGCTTCCCTG
The DNA here is from genome assembly GCA_011773515.1 of Deltaproteobacteria bacterium. NCBI lineage: Bacteria > Pseudomonadati > Myxococcota > Myxococcia > Deltaproteobacteria bacterium. Next base: position 20,426 of record WVXK01000109.1, on the reverse strand, counting down.
GTCGTCTTTCTGCAAGATTACGGTAACGGGTTTTCCGAAAATTTCCCCGACAACATTCTCTATGATATGCCATTTGTCCGGCTCTTGCAACTTGTCAAGGAGAGCCTGGAACTCGCACCGGATGACAAATTTCTCCCCATCGAAGCCCCCCTGCATGTTTTCCAGAAGCCCCTTGAGGACGTACTTCTTGCGTCGCGAAACACCGTGTAAGAACTCCTCCCAGGAAGCACCCAATTCGGCCGGCTTTCCCGCACTCGCCCCTGTCTCGGCTCCGGAGCTCCCTCCTCCCCCGGTGCCTCCCGACGGGACTGCCTTTTTCGAGGCGGTGACGGAAACGTCCGGGAAGCGCCCCTCTTCCCTGCCGGGCCGCGCTTTCGAAACGGCAGGGCCCGTTTTGCCCTCCACCATATCGGCGATGCTCAGAAGCTCCCTGAATGACACCGCCCGAAGGAGCATCGCCTCGAAGCCGGGAAGGGGAAATTCGGACAGCAATATATCCCGTTCGCTCTTCAGGATGACGTCGAAAAGAAACAGGCTTTCCTGCCGGGAAAGCTTCGCCGACACGCCGGTGACGGCGGTTATCACCTGCTCCGTCTCGCCCTCCAGAATGGACCGGTCGTCCGTGAAGCGGTAAAGCGCCACCCTCCGGAAAAAGGCCAGGAATGAGGAGTAGAGGTTTTTGAGGTCGCAACCGCCCCCGTAGAGGTTGCGGAGAGTGGACAGGGCATCCGCCACGTTCCCATCGACAACGGCCTCCCCGAGGCGGGCAACACCGGCGATTTCCGGATATCCCAGTATCTCGAGGACGTCGTCGTAGGTCAGGGCACCATCGGTGGTGAGGGCACACTGTTCGAGAATGCTCAGAGAATCCCGCAGTGACCCATAAGCCACGTAGGATATGTAGGAGAGGGAAGGCTCATCGTACCGTATGTCCTCTTTTTCACAGATGAGTTTCAGGTGGCTCAGAATTGTGGCCTCCGGGATGAGGCGGAAGTCGAACCGTATCATGCGGGACAGGACCGTTTCGGGAATCCGGAACGGTTCCGTGGTTGCGAGAAGAAAGACGAGATGGGAGGGAGGCTCTTCGAGGATCTTCAAAAGGCCGTTGAAAGCCTGCCGGGAGAGCATGTGAACCTCGTCGATGATGTAAACACGGTAGCGGCCCTTGGAGGGGACATAGACCGCCGTCTCCCTGAGCCTCCGAACGTCGTCGATACCCGTGTTCGAGGCACCGTCGATTTCCAGCACGTCCGTGGACACGCCGCTTAAAACCTCCCTGCAGATATCACAGGCATTGCAGGGGTCGGGAGGCGTTCCCCTGTCGCAATTTATGGCACGCGCAAACAGCCTGGCTGCCGTGGTCTTCCCGATACCCCGGGTTCCCGAAAAGAGGTAGGCATGATGGATTTTCCCTTTTACTACCGCGTTTTTCAGGGGGGTAACGACGTGGTCCTGACCGATTATCTCATCGAACCTCTGGGGCCGCCATCTCCTGGCGAGAGCTTCATACGACATATGCACAAATCCGGACGTGAACATTACCTGGCGGTCAGGCGTGTCCGGAACACACGGGATTTGGCTGCTACCGCTGCTTCCTTCCGGACCTGACGGGGTTCACAGCTTCCCGTTGCCCGGGGCCTAACCGCCAGTCATTGTCACCGAAAAAGGAATGGTATTCAATGTTATCAGATGTTTCGGCAATCCGAAACATTTTATATCCAAATGCCAGAAAAATTTCCCGGCGCCCCGGCCGGAAAAATGACTTCGCCGTCTCGAAGTGCTACAATCTCTTCGGGCCATCGGCAAAACTACCCTCGCGAAGGAACGGTACCATGCAGCCCTTCGACCTTTTTTTTCGAAAATTTACAGATAACCTGTTGAAATCAATAGACATTGGCGATACAGGCGACGCCCTTCGCCCCTTCAGGATCCCGGAGGCCGTGTTCGCCGTCGGCCCCGAGAGCCCTGACCCGCTGCGCCCGATTTTTCCCTGCAGGGTCATGGTCTTTCCGAAAGAGGAGATGCTTGCCTCCTATATACATTTCTTCGTGGAACGGAGCAAGGACATAC
>WVXK01000109.1:14582-18295 GCA_011773515.1 Deltaproteobacteria bacterium | reverse complement strand
TGAAACGTCCCCCTTTGCCGGGAGGGACGTCCCAGCGCAAGAGACCTTCCTCATCATCCCCCGTTCACCACACAGTGCCCTTCCCTGCCCGGTGCGCGGGAAGCCGGTAATGCTCTCCCGTGATGACCACCATTTTCGATACGGAGAGGCCCTTGTAGCACTCTCCCGGCCCTCTTTGGTCAGTGGCCCGAAAAGCGGCGAAAAAAGGAGCCCCGTTTTCTGCAGGTTCATGCTCAAAGAGATCGGAAAAAACAACATGTGCGATGGAGCGTGAAAAAAGACCCGGCACGCCCTGTGGTCATTTCTGGCCCGTTTTCACGTGGGTGACGCAAAGCGTCGAGACCACCTGCGGTGCGGGGAAGAGAAAACGGCCCCTCAGATGAGAATGGCGAGCAGCTTGTAGGTGAGAAAGCTCACCGCCCCGGTTCCGGGAAGGGTGACGATCCACGCGTAGAGGATTTTCTTGCTCACCCCCCAGCGGACGGCGGAAAACCTTCTCGTCGCACCGACGCCGAGAATGGAGCCCGTAATCGTGTGGGTGGTGGATACGGGAATGCCCGCATGGGCGGTGAAGAGCAATATGATCGATGCCGTCGTCTCGGCGGCAAAGCCGTGCACGGGCTCGATCTTGATCATCCTGGCACCGAGCGTCTGGATCACGTTCCATCCACCGATGGCCGTCCCGAGGCCCATGACGAGGGCAGAGGAGAGTATCACCCATTTGGGCACCTCCAGGGTCTTGAGATAGCCGCCCGAGACAAGGGCCAGGGTGATCACCCCCATGACTTTCTGGGCATCGCTCGTGCCGTGGGAAAACGCCATCACCCCTGCCGAGACGAGCTGCAATTTCTTGAACAGCCTGTTCGACGTCCCCTTGGTGACCCGGAAAAAGAGACGAAGGATGGGGACCATGAAGAGAAAGCCCAGGATGAACCCGAAGAGGGGAGATATGAGCATGGCCTTGAAGATGAGCTTGAGCGTCTTCGTGTTCAATACGGTAAAGCCCCCGTGGGCTATCCCCGCCCCCATGACGCCGCCGATCAGGGCATGGGAGGCGCTGATGGGAAGCCCCATCAGGGTTGTCACCGTGTTCCAGGATATGCCCGCCACCAGAGCTGCGCAGACCACCGTCTGGGTGATGAGCTCCGGTGCAACGATTCCCTTTCCAATCGTCTTGGCGACAGCCGTGGAGAAAAACGCCCCGGCGATATTCAATGCCGCAGCGAACAGGACTGCCTGGAGAGGGGAGAGCACTCTCGTCGAGACAACCGTCGCAATCGCATTGGCACTGTCGTTCCACCCATTGGTAAAGTCAAAAATAAGGGCGAAGGCCACAACCACAAAGATCAGCCATCCAGGATCCACACCAGCTCTCCCTCATTGCGAACTCTTATCATGAATATTTCAGGACGGCACCCTCAATGACGTTCGCGGCGTCTTCACAGTCGTCCACCGCATTCTCGAGATGCTCGTAGATTTCTTTCCACTTCATCACTTCGATGGGATCGTTATTCCCGTCAAACAGCTCGGCCAGAGCGCTTCGTAAGTAGCTGTCTCCTACGTTTTCCAGGCGGTTGACCTCGATGCAGTACTCCAGTATTTTTTCGGAATTCCTCATATCGTGGAGGAGTTTCACCGCGTTCATGATTGCCTCGACGGACTCGATCAGCGTATCGGCAAAACTCCTTGCATAACTCGTGCTCTTGTCTATCTTAAAGAGCACTATCCGCTCGGAAACCGCCTCCATGTGATCGAGGATGTCATCGAGCTTGCTGGTGAGATTGTGTATGTCCTCACGGTCGATGGGGGTTACGAAGGTTTTGTGGAGGCTCTCGACAATCTTATGGGTTATGTCATCTCCCTCGGACTCTTTATCCTTGATCAGGACTGCCAGCTCTTCCGCCCTTTCCATGTTATCGAAAAGCTCCTTTATGAGCCTTGCTCCCTCCATGACCCTCTCCGTCTGGACCTCGAACATCTCGAAGAACTTCTCATCTCTTGGAAACAGTCGGAATCGCATGTCCATCCCCTTTTTAGAGATTCAATTCCTGCAGGAAAAACCATTTTCAATCTAACAGAAATAATACGCAGAATAAAATAAAATTTTCTAATAGGATATGCTTCCCGGAAGAAGAGCGCGTGCCGGGAGAACTTTGCAGGGAAAGGAGTCAGATATGCAGGTGGGAATAATCGGGGGAAGTGACGTTGACGGGGAAACCTACCGCAGGGCCGAGGAGGTGGGCAGGTTGCTGGCCGCAAGGGGTGCAGCCATCGTAAGCGGCGGCCTCTCGGGGGTGATGGAGGCATCGGCAAAGGGGGCCAAGTCGGCCGGGGGAGTGACCATCGGCATCGTCCCCGGGAGCGACAGGGGCAGTGCCAACCGGCACACCGATCACGTGATCGCAACGAACATGGGACACGCCAGAAATATCATCATAGCCCACTCATCGGACGCCTTTATCGCCATCGGCGGCGAATACGGGACACTTTCGGAAATCGCCATAGCCCTCAAGCTGGGGAAACGGGTCGTGTCCCTCGGGTCGTGGGATATCCGGGGGGTTATAAAGGCAGCCACTCCCGAGGAGGCGGTATCGCTCGCCCTCGGAGGGTGACGTTAGCGGGGATGATCGAGCTTTTCGGCAATCGAGTAGAACCTCTGGAAGGTGTGATTGTCCACCCCGCTCTCCCAGTGGCCCGTCACGCGCGCACCCAGGTAAAAGCTGAGTATCACGGCGAGGAGCAGGAGGGGAACCGCCAGCTCCTTTACCCGTTTCTTACCGAAATACCCCACCGTCAGGCAGTCGTCCACGGGACAGGATGATACGCAATTGAGACATGCCGTGCACTCAACGGTCCTGACGGATTTTTTCCTGTGCACCCGTATCTGGTACGGGCACTCCTTTGTGCAGGACTCGCAATCGATGCACAACCGGGCATCTCTTCTGACCGCAAGGGGGGAGAAAAGCGAGATCACCCCGAGGAAGGCGCCGTAGGGGCAAAGATACCTGCACCAGAAGTTCTTCACGAAAACGGAGAGCGCAAAGATCACGGCGAGGGTGATCGCCGTCGTTTTGGACATGTCGACGAAAAACAGGAGCATCTTGGCGTCGGCCGCCACGTTGTACGGGGAGGAGATGAAGCTCTCTATGTCTTTCACCGACATTTTGAAAAATATCACATAGACGAAAAATGCGCACAGCAGGTACTTCACCGACATGAGCAGGTGGTCCAGGATGGGGGGAACGGTGATTCTTTTTTTGAGAAAGCGCCTGCTTCCCCGCTCGACCATCCGGGAAATGCAGCCAACCGGGCAGACCCACCCGCAAAAACTCTTCCTCGTTGCGATGGCGGAAACGATGACCGCCATGATGATGGTGAGCCCCGCCGGGTGGACATGGTCGTATGTCCCCGTGGCCAGAAAGTACCGGAGGCCGAGGAGGGAGCTTATCGGCAAAAACCCCTCGACAGCCGGCGGGCGGTAGGCGGTGAGATTTCCCGCCATGATGCCGGCGTAAAAATAGATGAATTCGATGCCCACGAGCACGTAAAAGAGGGTGTAGACGCCCTGGACGACCCATCTCAGCGACGGGATCATCTTCCGGGTGCCCGCTTCTTTCGCAGCCACCGCCGGCTCCCTTCCCTTTTTGCCCTTTTTCGTCAATACGGCATCTTCCACGACCCGCCGTCCCCCTTTTGCTCTGTCACCTTTCCCT
>WVXK01000109.1:5962-14451 GCA_011773515.1 Deltaproteobacteria bacterium | reverse complement strand
TATTGATTGTATTGAGGATTTAAGCCCAGAGTGCAGTTATGAGGGACGTTTTATTCCCTGGTAGGTGCCCCGCCTCTTCAGTTCCCCGCTTACGTCCTGGATAAAACCGGCACTGCCCCTTTCCCATCTGGGCGCGAGGAGATATTTCCCCGGCGTCGTCCCTATCAACCTGGCGACCGTTGCTTCCGGCGACAGATACTCGAGAAAGTCACACACGGCGGCAAGATATTCATCGTAGGTGGGGGGTGTAAAGCTCCCTTCTCTCCACATCTCTTCGAGCTTTGTATCCCTGACCACATGAATGTGGTTCAGTTTTACAAGGGACACCCCGGCGTCGGACACCCGTTGTGCCCCCTCAATGAAGCTCTCCCGCGAGTCCCCGGGAAGCCCGTATATCAGATGGGCGCCGAATTCGATCCCCGCGTCCTTTAGCAGCGCAGCCGCCCGGATAAAATCATCGAACCCGTGCCCCCTGTTCACCCGGGAGAGAACCCGGTCATCAACCGTCTGAAGGCCGAGCTCAACGGAAAGATAAGTCTCCCGGCCCAGCCTACCAAGAAGCGATACAACATCCCCGTCGATACAGTCGGGCCTCGTACCGATCACGATTCCCGCTATCCCCTCGGAAACGAGGGCCTCGCGGTAAACCCTCTCGAGATACGCAACGTCTCCGTAGGTATTCGAATATTTCTGAAAGTAGACGAGAAACCGGGCATCCCGGTATTTCCTCTTCCCCTCCTTTTCCCTCAGCGCCGCATGCACCTGGAAGGAAACAGGATTGCCTTCCCCGATGATTCCCACGGTAAAGGCCTCGTTGTTGCAGTATATACACCCCCCTTTCCCCTTTGTGCCATCCCTGTTGGGACAGGTGAAGTCACCATCCACCATTATCTTGTAGACCCGCCGGCCGAACCGCTCCCGGAGGTACCACCCGTAGTGGTTGTAACGGTACCCCCCTGAAAATTGACCATCCATGCTACCTCCCAAAGCAGATCTAAAAGATATTTTAACAGAGGGTGAAATACCTGATACAATAACCCGAAAAAATCGTGAAGGGTGCATGATGGAGAGGGTTCAGTTCATCATGGAAAACGACCGCGTGATCGAGCTGTTCGGCATGGAGCTCGAAGAGGCGCGTGAAGGGTACGTGAGGATCTCGGTGGTGGTGAAAGACGAATATCTCAATGCCCACAACATAGCCCACGGGGCGTTGATCTTTGCCCTCGCGGACGTGGCCTTCGCGATTGCCGTGAACTCGGTAACAGACGCCGTGGGAGTCCAGTGGAGCTTCAACACCTTCAGGGCGGCAATGCCGGGGGAGAGGATAACCGCAGAGTGCGACCTCACCCACCGGGGAAAGAGCCTGATGGTCGTCGATTACCGGGTAACGAACGAATCGGGAAAACTCATCGCGAAAGGGCAGGCCACGGCTCTCCCCGTTCCTCGGGACCGGTTCAAAAGCTGACCTATCCGAATTTTATCAGCACGACCCCGAGGCTGATCAGGAGCGCTCCTGTAAGCCGCATTCCGCCGAAAGACTCCCGAAACAGGGCAATGCCGAGCAAAACGCCGAACACCGCGCTCATCTGCCGCGCAGAAACTGCGTAGCTCACGGGGGCAATGCGAAGGCCGAGGCGGTAGCACAGAAAGGACCCGAAAAGGATACCGCCGGCAAGAGCTATCTTCGGCCAGCTCGCGCGAAGCTCCGGGAGAAGGTCCCTTTTGTTCCCCCGGATCAGGACGTGGTTGCACAGGAGAAAAAACACGAGAACCGAATCGAGATAGTAGGTGTAGGTAAACACGTCGAAGTCCGTCACCCCTTTCTTGTCCACCACCGCCCCGATCGAGTAGAAAAAACCCGCCGCCATCGCCAGGAAGACCCCCGGATTTCTCAAGCTTCTCAGCGGCTCCACCATCCCTTTCAGGTTCAGTGTCTTCATCTGTATCGTGTATGCCCCGAAGAAAACGAGCAGTATGCCGAAACAGCCCTCGATGGAGAGCTTTTCGCCGAGAAAGATGTACGCCCAGAGCGGTATGTAGAGAGGGCCCGTCGTGGTGAGAGGATAGGCGAGCGACACCTCCGTCGTCTCGTACGAGTCGGTAAGGCAAAGGTGGTAGAGGAAAAAGAAGAAACCCGCCGTAACCACGATAACCCCGAGCCTGAACCCCGGCAGCGGTATTTTCCCCTTCCAGACCAGGAAAAATATCGAGAAGATGCCGATCGCAGCAAGGTGCATGAATATGTTGAAAGACATCTTCCTGTCCGACGTTTTGAGGACAACGTTCCAGAGGGCGTGAAAGAGAGCCGAAAGGACGATAAAAAAGAGCGCAAGCAGATTCATAGAGACTCACCCATATGGGCTCCATAACCTCTCATCGAGACCGGGGCTGGAGAAAAATTTATCTTTTCATTCGTGAGTTTCAATATTATAAATAATCTAAATACTATTGTTAAAAGGGAAAATGCTCAACCTGGAAGCAAAATACCAGGCCTTCGCAAGATTCGTGAGGGAAAAGGCCAGAGCGGGGTCCGTTGAAAACCTTCTCGCGGCAACCCCATCGAAATTGCTCCTTCTTTTCCCCGAGCTCGTCTCCGTTTCCTACATCGAGGTAAACAGCGAGGCCGGGATCGTCCGTGTAACGGCCCACGTGGGGCCAAAAGACCTGATACACCTCTCCCCGCCAAAAGAGCTCTTCCGGTTCAAATTGGAAGCGGTGAGGGAGAAAGGCGACGACAGCTTAAAAGAGCTGATACGGAAAAATCTCCATCTGCCGGCCCCTCTCTGCGTGCATTTTCTGCCCCTCAATGCCGCATTTCACCAGAGCAGTGGGTTTTTCGTTCTCGTTTTCCCACGAGACAACCCGAACAACAGAGAAGTGATCCATCAGGTAGAAGAGCTTCTTAGCTATCTGGAAACGACCCGGGAAAACCTGATTCTCAAAGCAGAGTTTGCAGAGATGGACGCCAACTACAGGATCATCGCAAAAGCACTCTCTGAGAAAAAGCTCACTCCCGAAGAGGAGGCGCAACCGCTTCTCCAGGCCATTCTCGAAACGGCGACGCAAAACTTCCAGGCTCCATTCGCCGTGCTCTTCAGGCGTGAGGGCAACACCCTGGCTGCGCTCTTACATTTCGGCACATCCCCCTCCTTTAAGGAACACCAGGGGAAAGAGGAACCCCTGGCCGTTGAGCTCTACCGATCCGATGCTATGCCCGACACCCATATTTTCGAGGCAGAATATTACCGGGAAAAAATCGAGAAACAGATAGTGCCGCAACTTGCACACGGCGCGCTGAACGAAGCGCTGGCAATACCCCTGAGTCCCTTCGGGAAGCATACGTATGTCATTGCGCTCTTTTTCGATCACCTTGAGGAGGAAAAAAGGAGCCACTATCAGAAAGCGGGGACGCTTTTCTCCGGAATCGCATCTTCATCGATCGAGAGCAGGCTCAACAAGTCTGCACTCTCCTCTGCCACCAGCGCCCTCGTCCAGGAAAAAAAGAACACATCCGACCTTCTCAACCTGACGAACCTGGTCTCGTCCACCCTGAACGTTGGCCACTCCTTGAGTATCGTCGTGAAGAAGATACGGGAGCTCTTCGACGCCGACAGATGCTCGATCATCGTAAAGGTGCACGGGAAAAACGAGGGAGTGCTGCAGTACTCCACCTCCAGAGACCACTCGATCGAAGAGCCGGTGGGAATGCGGATCAACGAACAAGAGTGCCCGTACTTCTTCTCTCCGGCGAGAACCAAAAAACCGCTCATCATCGAGAGCACGGATTCGCTGAAATTGAACGTGAAGGAGAGGGGGCTCATGTACGCCCTCAACATCAAAAAGATGCTCCTCCTTCCCATTTTCAACCACGGAGACTTCATGGGGCTGCTCACCGTAGACCACACACAGGGTGACAGGGGCTTTTCAGAGGGGGATATCAGCCTCCTTTCCGCCGTGGCCAATCAGATATCGAGCGCCGTTGGCAACGCCAGCCTCTTCGCCGATGTGCTCAAAAGCAAAAATGAGTGGGAGCTGATCTTCAACTCAATATCGGATGGCGTCTTTGTCATCGACATGGACTATACGGTCACCAACTTCAACACGGTATTCGCCAATCACCGCGGTTTTGACCCCGGCAGGATCATCGGCAGGAAGTGCCACGAGCTCTTCGCCTGCAAGAAACAGGAAACAGAAGAGTGCGGCCACGTCAAGTGCATCACGGAGAAAAAACCCGTCGAATCGATCCACACCTACAGCAAAATTCCCGGTACGTTCAGGGTAACCATATCGCCCGTTTTCGACGAGCGGGGGGAGATCGAAAAGAGCGTTCATTTTATCAAGGACATCACGAAGGAACTGGAGTACAAAAAGCAGCTGGAAGAGAGCCTGAAGAAAGCCCAGGAGATATCGGATTACCTCGAGACGCTGATCGAGTCGACTCCTGACTCCATAATATCGACGGATGAGAAAGGCAAAATCGTCTATTTCAGCAAGGGAGCCTCTGAGGTGCTCGGATACTCGGCGGAGGAGATTCAGGGCAAGCACGTGTCCGAGATCTACCCCTCTCTTGCAGAAGCGAGAAAAATCGGCCAGGCGATGCGCAAGAACAGGGGAAAAATCAGGAACTACAACGTATCCCTGAAGAAAAAAGACGGGACGCTGGTCGAGGTCCTGCTGTCGGCTTCCGCCCTGTATGGCGAGGATGGGGCGCTGATCGGGACGGTGGGGATATCCAAGGACCTGTCGAAGATAAAAAAGATGGAGGAGTACATCCGTCAGTCCGAGAAATTGACCGCTCTTGGCAAGCTGGCCTCGGGGATCGCACACGACTTCAACAATATCCTGGCCGCCATCTCGATGCGGGCGGAACTCATGAAGCTCAAGGTCGAGGATTCGGAACTTTTAAAAGAGCTCGAGATCATCGAGAACGCCGCCCACACGGGCGCCGCAACGGTGAAGAAACTCCGCTCATTTTATAAGCGGGACAGGAAGACCTTCGGCCCCGTCAACTTAAACGACGTGATCACGGAGGCGGTGGATATCACCTCTCCGCGGTGGAAGGACATGTCCCATTCAAAGGGGATATCCATCGACATCACCCTCAAGCTCGAGGATGAACTCCACACCATCCAGGGAAACGAGGGAGAACTGAAAGACGTCTTTATAAACCTGATCATCAACGCCCTCGATGCCATGCCCAAAGGCGGCAAGATACGGATAAGCACCCAGAACGAACACGACAGGGTGAAAACGGTCTTTACCGATTCGGGGGTGGGGATGCAGCCCCGAATCCGCGACAGGGCGTTTGAGCCCTTTTTCAGCACGAAGGGAGAGAAGGGATCAGGCCTGGGGTTATCAACCGTCTACGGGATCATCACCGCACACGGAGGGCAGGTGGACCTTGAATCGTGGGCAGGCAAAGGAACTTCCTTCATACTTCATCTGCCGATATCAGATCCGGAGATCACGGAAGGACCACACGAGGACGAAGAGAAGGATTACGACATTGCCGGCACCAAGGTCATCCTTTTTGAAGACGAGGAGCCCATCAGGAATGCGACGGACGAGCTGCTCACGGAAATGGGCTGCAGCGTTTTCGCGTTTGACAACAGCAGCGCGGGGCTCAAGTTTTTACGGGAAAACCTCACCTCCCTGCGGGACGGAGCCAAAGTCGTCATCATCACCGACCTCGGCATGCCGGCTATCAACGGGCTCGAGATAGCCCGGAAAGCGAAGGATCTCGACGGGCGTGTGCCCGTTATCATGCTGACCGGCTGGGGAACGTTCATGGATCACTCCCAGCTAAACATCTACGGGGTAGACCGGATCATTCCCAAGCCGGTAAAGGGAAAAGTTCTGGTGCGCACCATCGGGGAATTGATCAGTTGAACACCTCCTGTTTCCTCATGTTCCGAAAACTTACCCGCCATATCGGTGTCGTTTTTCTCTCCATTGTTCTCACGAGCTCTTGTTATCAGGCCGCAGCAGCCTCCAGCAGGGAAGTGCTCACAACGATTTTGCCCCTTTACATCTTCTCGGCCAATATACTCAACGGAATCAACGGCGTTCACCTTGAACTTCTCGTCGAGGGGGAAAACGCCAATCCCCACGTCTACACCATGACGGTTCAGGGGGTAAAAAAGATAGCCTCGGCTGAAGTGATAATCGCAAACGGCAAGGCCGAGGAGTTCTTCGATCTGGGCAAAATCAGGGACTTGAACCCCCGCGCCAGAGTAGTCCTGACCCATCAGGCCTCCTTTCGGGTGAGCGGTCTTTCCCCCATAGATGCCAGAAACCCCCACACGTGGCTGAGTCCGAAACGGGCCATAATCGAGTGTGAGGAGATAGGGAAGGCCCTTCAAGAAGCCTTTCCCGAATATGACGCTGCCATCAGGGAGAACGTGAAGATATACAGGAAAAAGCTCGAAGCGTTATCGGAGCGGATTTCCTCGCTGTTATCAAAGGCGGACGTTTTCGATATCATAACCTTCCACGACGCCCTCGATATATTTGCGATCGATTACGGGGCCAGGATTCTCTATCACATCGAAGAGGTCCACGGCATCCCGCCATCTCCTAAAAGGCTTGCCGACATCCTCGATACGATAAAGGCAAAGGGAGGAAAGGTGATCCTCGTCAGCGAGTCACCCGAGCCTGATAGAATCACGAGCATGATCGCGGGAAAGACCGATGCCCCCGTTGTCTGGTTCGACCCCATCATTTCGGGCGGTAAAAACGTAACCCGCTATGAAGAAACCATGCTCATGAATGTCGAAAAATTAATCTCATCGTTTACAATGTAACTAATGGACACCCTGATACATATCGAAAACCTCTCCGTCTCCCTTGGAAACCAGAATGTTCTCGATAATGTCTCTGCCGAGATCCCTTCCGGAAAGCTCACCGCCGTAATCGGCCCAAACGGCGCGGGGAAAACGACCCTGCTCAAATGCATTCTCGGGCTGGTCCATTACAGCGGAACGATATCGATCGGCGGAAAGGACAGGGCCGAGCAGGAACGGTCATCCATCGGCTTCGTGCCCCAGAGGATGGAGCTCGATCGAGGGCTCCCCCTCAAGGTCATCGAATTCCTGAGCCTGGGGGAGCGGGGGAAATCCGTCATTTTCGGCATCGAGAAAAAAAGACGGGAACGGTTCGAGCATTTCCTGAGGATGGTCAACAGCTTACCGCTGATCGAAAAAAGAGTGAGCGAGCTCTCCGGCGGGGAGCTGCAGAGGGTTCTCCTGGCGAAGTCTCTGTGCAGAAACCCGGAAATACTGCTGCTCGACGAGCCTGCTTCGGGTATCGACGTTGGGGGGGAGCAGCTTTTTTGCGACATCCTGGAAGATATTCAGCGGCAGACGGGGAAAACCATCGTCCTGGTCTCCCACGACCTGACCGTCGTGACGAGTCACGCCCATTACGTCCTGTGCCTGAACAAGACGGTCAAATGCTCCGGTTCTCCCGTCGAGGTCATGACAAGCGATAATCTCCTTGACCTCTTCGGGACCCACTCAGGCCTCTATCTCCATGGCGAATCACACGACGTGATCTGCACACATGAGGAAACGGGGGACCGCGCCGACCACGATACCGGGAAAAAACCAGGGTGACAGAGCAAGGAGGCACGATTCCACATTGTTTGATCCTATCCTCTTCAGCCTTTTAAGGAGTTCGTTGGTAGAAGTCATCATGGTGTGCCTTCTCGCCGGGATGATGGGCATATTCGTGGTCAACTTTCAGATGGCGTTTTTTAGCGACGCCATTTCCCACTCTGCCTTCACCGGTGTTGCCCTCGGCCTTATTGCAGGCGTTGACCCCCTATTCACTGTGGTGGCTTTCGGTGTGATTATCGGTCTCTTGGTGGTATTCTTCCGGAAAAAAACGGGCATGTCGTACGATACGATCATAGGTGTCTTCTTCTCATTTTCGGTTTCTCTCGGTATCGTTATCGTCTCCTCATCGAAAGGCCTTTTCAGAAATTTTCACACTTTCCTCTATGGTGATATTCTTCTGATAAACAACACTGACCTCGCCATAACCTTTCTCCTGCTCATCGTCACATCGACATTTATTATCGTCAACTTTGACAAATTGACCCTTGTCGGCATTGATGAAACCTTCGCCTCAACCCACGTCACGGGAGTGACGATTTTAAAATATGCCTTTTCCCTCCTCCTTGGCCTCGTAGTCACCTTGTCTATTAAAACAGTGGGTATTCTTCTCGTTACCGCCCTTCTCGTCGTCCCTGCCGCAAGTGCCCGAGCAATCACAAGCAGCATCGCCTGGATGTTTTATAGTTCTGTAATCTTAAGTGTTCTCTCGGGAATGGGCGGAATTATCGTATCTTTTCATTTGAACTCATCTGCCGGCGCGTCGATTGTCATCGTATCCTGTCTGTTTTTTTTACTGTGCACATTGTGGAAAAGCTTAAGAGATTACCGTGCCACGAGATAAAAAACCACTCTGATCGTTCCCGATAGAGAAAC
>WVXK01000109.1:3385-5875 GCA_011773515.1 Deltaproteobacteria bacterium | reverse complement strand
TGATTCCCTTTTCAATTATCTTTAATTTTTTTCCTTGCAATTTCCTTTTCCAGAGACTTCATTATTGCTTCAACAAGGGTATCGATCCCGCTCCTATCCCTGAGTCTCCAGAGTCCGGGAATGTCTACCGTATCGATCATTGCGGATTTGTTATCTTTCAGAAAGTGAGAGAAGATCGTGGCCTGGCTAATCCTTATATTTTTTATCATTATCTCAACAGGGCTTTCTCCCCTCCTCCTTCGTGTGCCTACATCGATAACTTCCCGGTTTTTGGAAAAAATATTATCGAAATTTTCCCATAACCCCTTTTTTCGAGCGGTTATCTGCAATCCATTCACTTCAAGTATGCTGATCTCAATCTTTTTCGCAAACAACTCGCCGGGACTCACATCAGCAGAGATATTATTTATTTTTAAAAGGTATTCTTTTTCTGCCCCTTTCTGATCTTTAATCGCTAAATTTCGTGCCGATATCATTCCCCTGATCAGACTGAAATGCACACTTTCCATGCTCGATTCGGCATTTATCTGTTTTTGAAGCAATGTATTCATTTCCTCTGTCAGCATGGAATCAGAGTATTCGATCAGGGAAGCAACAAATGCAGTTAAACCAAGGACTATTACAATGAGAGAATATGCTACCTTTTTATTCACTTACTCCCACATCCCAACCACCGAAAAACCTTGCTCAATTCCTTTTGCTCTGACACCTTCGGGAGGAAAACAGTTTATCTCTGATCTCAGCTCTGGTTTCTCCTGTTTGTCCTCTTTCTTCTTTTCCTTTTCTTTGCCTTTTTCTTCCGAACTGTTTTCTTGTAATCATAGTTGAAATACTCTGCAAGAGCTTCCCTCACGACATGGGTACTCTTGATGTGCCAGAGGTCATTATTCCCCGTGAGAGAAACGAAACATATGGAGGGAGCACTCGCTGGAGCTATACCGAGAGACCACTCATATCGAAGTTTCGGCGGCCCCCAGGTAATCGATCCTGTTTTTCCGGCCACATCAAACTTTTGGGCTAATTTTCTCCATTTCCTTTTTGAAAAAGCCCTTCGCATCGTCCCAAAAACGGGGGTTTTCTTCATCATCCTTATTAAATTTTTAGCAGTTTCAGGCTGTACCGTCTTTGCAAGAATCTCCTCTTTGGCCAAATAGAGTACATTCCCTCTCTTGTCCCTTATCGATTCAACGATATATGGCCTCATCATGACCCCATTGTTCGCCACAGAAGCTCCAATCATCGCAGCGTGTATGGGAGAGATCATCATTTTCCCGAAACCAGCGCCCGCTCTTGCAAGCTCCAAATCTTCCTCGGGCACCTGGGCAAAGCTCTCTTCAACATCGAAGTCAAAGGGTAACGATCTTGAAAAACAAAATCTATCGAGATATTTTATAAACCGCTCCCTTCCGATATAGTTTGCCGTTAGTTTTCCGAAAACATTATTTGCCGACTTTGCTATTGCCTCGGTTAAGGTCATCGTAGGATATCTATTGGATTCCGGTGTTCTTAAATCAAGTTGAGATACCCTGTACAACCCACTTCTGTAGGAAATTTCAGTTCCCGGAGAAAATTTAAGCTCTTCCAAAGCTGCAGAAGCGGTAATTATCTTGATTAGTGAGGCGGCAGGGTAGCTGGCGAGCAGGTTTGGCTCCATCAGCAACCCATCGCGGGAAGAATACCCTGACATGGCAATGATTTTGCCACTTTTCGGTTCTATCGCAATAAATGATCCGACTGGGAGGTCATATTTGACGAAGATATCATTTACAACACTTTGGAGTTCGGTATCGAGAGTTAACGTAACTCTGATACCGGAAGGAAGGATAAACTCCCTCACTCCCTGTTTCAATGCAGACTCGATTCCGGATTCAAGATCGGATATCGTGTGGAGATAGGTTTCGACATCGCCATAATCAACAACGGCATTGGAAGTGGAAAATCCATAGTAAAACAGGTATATGAAAAAAGCATAGAAACTGATGACAAATATGGCTCGATAGCGTCTCATGTTTTGAATATTCACCTGAGATATCCCCCCCCCAACTTTAATTATGCTAAATTATATATAAATGAAGTATAAATTCAACTTTATTTTAATACTAATAAAGAAGGTATCGGTCAAGATGATCAAAGCATTCCCATCTCACATAAAGTGCTCTGACACCTAATCACCCCCCAAGTTGCCTCACATAAAATTCTCAGCTTATAATGCTCTGACACCATTTTGCCGAGAAAAATAAGTTGAAAAAATATTGGATGACAATCCAAAAATAAACGCTATAGAACTAAAATGCCGAACTGGCAAGTAGGTATGCGGGAGGGACTATAGATCCAGACGGAAAGATAGCTTCCGTTGGCACACTGGAGAAAAATAATGCCTGCTTAACGGCCAAAATAGTGAGAGGGAAAAAAAGCCAGTGGTTTTATTGATTCATTTAAAACCTTTCCTGAAATGATTTCAGCAATAAAGATTGTATGGTCACCCGCCTC
>WVXK01000109.1:3118-3264 GCA_011773515.1 Deltaproteobacteria bacterium | reverse complement strand
GGTTTTATCGGTAAAATATTCAACATTGGCAAACTTATCGACTTCCCTTCCTGAAACAAGCCCGAAGTGACGGCCCAGTTCAATCCCCCTTTCGCTATCCGGAAGTATCGATAGTGCAAATGTCCCGGCTTGCGTTATAAAGGAGT
>WVXK01000109.1:1995-2996 GCA_011773515.1 Deltaproteobacteria bacterium | reverse complement strand
ATTTAATTTTCCATTCCACACGGGGCAAAACTAGGCCGAACTGTATTGTGCCCGCATCTCTTCAATAAACCATTCTGACCCGTAAAATCTCCTTCGCAACTCTATTTTTAAACTATACTCATTATCCAGACAATCATCAAAGAGATTAAGAAACGTTTCTCCGTAATTAAATTCCTTTTTCCTTTGTCTCGTTACCATAATAAAGAAGCGGTCTCTTGAGAGTACAATCTCCACCGGTTTACCAAAAGCATGAAATTGAAAGGTTGAATCTGCCCACTTATTTGGGGTCTTTACTTCACCGGCTCTTACGGGATTCAAGTAAATGTAACGGATACACCTCAGGTAATGTTCATCTGTTGAAAGTATCGTAGCCCGGTATCTCTCCCCCCAGAGGTGCCCGCTTCTTTTTTCGCGTTTATTATAGCGCAGAGCTACCCGGGAGTTGACGAACTGGAAGAATCGATGAAGGTTCTCCTCTGGTGTCTGGATAATAATATGGTAATGGTTTGCCATAAGAACAAGGTGAAACACTTTCACCGAGTATTTTTTAATAGCAGAATTCAAGACATCGGCGTAAATTTTCATAATTTTTTTCTTGTTGAACCTGAATGTTTTGTTATTCGTCCTTGTCGTTATGTGGTAGGGATAGTGTGCTTGTAAAATTCTTTTTGGCCTTCCCATAGCTTCCTCCTGTGTTGTCTTTTACTTGCTGAAAAGAAACAATCGTGCCACCACGACCACAATCATCTAAGATCGGTGACAGAGCAAACATACGAATTAAATTTCAGGTTGTTACGGAAGAGGTAGGTGTCAGAGCAAGTTCTTAGAGCGCTTAAAAATGATTGGTCTCATGGATTATGATTTTATTTTTTGTACCTTTTGTTCCGATAATCGAACCGGTAGGGAAACATTATCTACGTGAAAAACGGGGGGCAACTAATAAATCGTTAAATTGATCCAAAGAAGATCGCGATAATAAATATTAGGTGTCAGAGCAAAAA
>WVXK01000109.1:1507-1925 GCA_011773515.1 Deltaproteobacteria bacterium | reverse complement strand
AAGTACAATTTAACTGATATTTTTACATAACAAAGAAAATACTGATAATCACTGACGACAGCATTCACGACTCACTTTAAATTTCCAGAAATTGCTCTGAAACTTGCTGTCTTGACACAGTACGGGGGCTCCGTTGCAAAAACTTTTCAATAACTATATAGGTCAGGGTTGGGGAGTGAAGTTTATGCGTTGAATTGTAGCTGAGAATAGTATTTACTCCCTTAAGCTATTTAGACCATATCATAATACTTGAATCAGTTTTTGGCGAGCAGGTCATTACCCTGTTTATTAACTTTAGGCGGTCCGGTTCATATGGTTGCTTTATAATAATAAAAAGTATTATTTTCAATTACGGGAGGGAGAAATGAGAAGTTATTTAGATATAAAGAAACCGTTCGCAACACTTTTGGCAGCGGTT
>WVXK01000109.1:1187-1458 GCA_011773515.1 Deltaproteobacteria bacterium | reverse complement strand
AAGAAAGCTCGGGCCGAGAAAAAACCCATGGTTGTCGATTTTAGCATGCCATACAATTGTCACCGGTGTATGGCAATGGAAAAGAACATCTATAGCAATACCCTCATCATTGACAAGTTGAACAGGGATTTTGTGCCGGTGAAAATCGATCTGTCGGAAGAGCTCGACTTCCAGGAAAGGGGCCTGGGAGAAGAGTATGATTACAAGCATGACTGCCTGCTCCTCTTTCTCGATTACCGGGGAAAGGTTGTGAAGGATGCAGGTGGTCAGA
>WVXK01000109.1:0-1157 GCA_011773515.1 Deltaproteobacteria bacterium | reverse complement strand
ACATCGCGGCAAAAGGCGATGAAACAATAACTCATCCATAAACCTAAAACTCGAATGTTCTATCGGTGACCATTCGGGAAAACACAGGGAGTTCCCGGTTACATCTTATACTGATGCTCCTGGCCTCCCCCGATAGTTGGAGAACTTCAAGGATTCACCATACGATATATTGAGTCTCACAGATAGTCACTCCTTTGTTCTCGCATGTTTTGCAGAAGAGCAACCATTGCGTTGAGGAACGGCAGGAGGCGGTGCTGATTTTCCTGTGACAGGTGAACGATCATGTTGTAATGGTTCGGCATAAGAACAAAGTGGAATATATCACTGAATATTTTTAATGGCATAATGAAAGACTCCGGCGCAGAATCTCATAATTTTTTTCTCGTCGAATCTGATACTCTGTTATTCGTTCGTGTTGTTATGTGGTAGGAGTTTTAAGCTTGGAGAATCCTTATCGGTCTTCGCACAGGTACCCCATCTGCTCTCTCTCACCCTTTGATGAGAATTAATCATGGCACCATGATCACAATATTCTGGGCTTGGTAAACGAGCAAAAGTTGTACTGCTGTGAAACTATATAAATTTGGATAATTATTACTATCATCCAAAAGTTAAAACATTGACAAGAGATAATCAGTCTTGAATTGAACCATTTTCTAAAATATTTTTTTTACATACTGTAAAATATTGCTTGACTTCCTTTCTGTTCTGTTATATTCAACATTTGGTTAAATAAAAGGGGTCGAAGAAAAACATCAAAGGGCTAAATGATAAACTATTTTTCCTTGAGGATTTGAGATTAAAAAAGCTTTTGATGATAGTTTTAAACATAAAATTAGGGTTGACAAACACTTTTATGTTTATCAAAATATTTACAAATTCTTATTTGGTGCAATAGACACTGACACAAAACAACGTTTTTGATTCTTAAACGTAGATAAAAAACACCTTTGCGGAGAGCTGCTCTTAAACAAAAAAACCAAACGAAAGGAGGTGAGTTATCACGGGTGACTTCAAGAAAGTAACTGGACGACGTGATGTAAAGTGATCTAGTCTAAAAAGCTAATTAGGGGGGAGATTATGAGAAAAAACCTTATTATCTGTCTTATCGCTGTCCTGGCACTTCTCTTCTTTGGCGTCAACAGCGCTATGGCAGG
>WVXK01000108.1:27026-34644 GCA_011773515.1 Deltaproteobacteria bacterium | reverse complement strand
TTTTATCTTCTTTTCCCGCCCCCTCGAGGGCCTTTACTCGCTGCTCGAGCTCATGCAGCTTCTTTTCCTGTTCGAGGAGCATACAGATGAGCATGGCATCGAAAGGCGCCAGCCTGCCCGAGTAGGCGCACTCGGCGGCGTGAATCCGGGCATAGCCAAAGAGCCTGTCGAAGTGCTCCCTGTCCTCCTTTCTCAAGGCGCGGCGAAACTTTCTCCACTCGGCCTCTTCCCGGTAGATGACCTGCGTAAAGGATGCGACGGTTCGTCCCATGCGGTCCTCCCGAAAGTGTTATCGAACGCCTCCGCCCCGGGGCAGGTATCTGCCGCCGGGGGAGTCTATGACCTCTCCTTCAGGGGTGTAGACTGAGTCTGCCTTCCTGAGGAGGCTGTCGAAAAAGTGCCCTCTTTCCTCTGCGGCACAGGGGGGCAGTGGCGTGACTGCCATGACGGGCATTTTCCTGGAAAGGGCGAGCAGGGTATCGGTTGCACCCCTGAGAAGAGAGGCTGCCTCCTTCAGCGGGACGTCCGAGTCGTAGAATGTCTCGAGGAGGCCCGTCACGATGAGAAGCGCAGGCCGTCTCTTCTTCACGAAATCGGGCAGTTCTGACACGATGAGGCTCTCCACCTGGTAGCAGGAAAAGCCCCGGGAAACGTAAAAGCGCGAAAGCACGCTTCCGGGGGGCACCCCGAGCATCCTTGCTACCCTGCTGATGACGTAGGGGTCGAACATATTTCCCCCGTCCACCACCACGGCGGTACCCCCTTCGAGCACGGGCTGGATTGCCGCGGCCACCACCGGTCCCCGGTAATGCTTTCCGCAGAAGAGGAGAAAGCCCTTCTTTCTGCCGCGTGTGCGGTCGAGGATCTCTTTCAAAAGCGACCGGCTTCGCGCATCTCCTCCCTCCGTCATCCCACCGGGATATATCCCCGTCCGGTCTGTCATGGCAGCTTCCTGAACACTCCCACGACTTTTCCGATCAACTCGAAGCCGTCGGAGGAAAGTTCCACCACGATCTCGTCGTAGGAGGGGTTTTCCGGCCGGAGGATCACCCTGCCGGGTTCGCAGTATATCCTCTTCACCGTGGCTTCGTCCCCGATGAGAGCGACCACTATCTCGCCGTTTTCCGCCGTTTTTTGGGGCCTTACCATCACGAGGTCGCCATCCACGATGTGCGCTCCCGCCATGCTGTCTCCCCTGACCCTGAGCAGAAAGGCGTCCTCCCCGCCGACGAGGCCTGCGTCCAGGAGCACCTCGCCCTCCAGGTTCTCGACGGCGGTTATGGGTTTCCCCGCCTGGACCCTGCCGACGACAGGGATGGTCAGGGGGATGAGGGCTGCATCCTCGCCCGTGAACTCGAGCACCCGGGGCATATTCTTCCTGCGCCGTATATGGCCTTTCCGCTGGAGGACGTCCAGATAGTAGAAGGCATTTTTTTCCGCTATGCCGAACTGTCCGGCGATTTCCCTCGCGCTCGGGGCAAAGCGGTTCCTGCGGACGTACCCCTTTATGAACTCGAGAACCTTTTTCTGCTTTGCCGTGAGTTCCCGCACCATGGCTACCTCCTTGATCGCTCCTTATATGTATGCTAACATACATATAAGGGTGTGTAAAGAGGGGAGGTGCACCGGTGAGAGGGGAGAAAGAAATTTCGGAATGAACACCCGAGAACGTGAAAAACTGACATTCCGGCCGGAAGTGGGGAGGGTATGATCGCTGTTGACGGGTGGATACTCGACGTGAGGAGGACACCATCAGGGGTGGATATCTGGGTGAAAACCTCCGGGGGGGAGATCGAGCGCTTCAGCCGGCGGATACGTCCCGCTTTTTTCGTCTACGGCAGGGGGGTAAACCTCCCGCTCCTGGGCGGCACGCTGGAGAAGAGGGGCGCTGTCACACAGATGGAGGAGGTGACGGATTTTTTCTCCGGTGAGGCCGTTTCCGCCCTCCGGGTCATTGCCCCTTCGCCTGCCGCCCTGTTTTCCCTCGTGCGATCGGCAGGCAGAGCTGCGGGAGCAGGAAACCTCTACTCCTGCGACATCCCGATCGAGCAGCTTTTCTTCTACGAGACGGGGACGTTCCCTCTCTGCGCGTGCCGCTTCGATGCCGATGAGAGGCAAAACTCCCTCGTGATACATCCTCTCGAGGGCGACTGGGATTCCGGGTACGAGATTCCCCCCCTTACGCTCATGTATGTGAGGCCTCTCCCCGAGAAAAGGGTAAGCCCCCTGCAGGCCCCCTGGGCGTCGCTCGAGCTCTCCTGCGAGGGGGCCGCCTACGAGCTGGAGTGGGGCGAGAGTAGAGCCTTCCTGCGGGAGATAAACCGCTTCGTCGACCGTTTTGAGCCGGATATCGTCGTTTCCGAGTGGGGAGACGAGTACATCTTTCCCCGCCTCCTCCATCTCTCGAGAAAGGAGGGGATACCGGTAGCTTTCTTCAGGGGGGAAGGAGAGGGCATGCCCCGCACGCCTGCGGGAGGAAAAGGCAAATCGTTTTTCTCCTACGGAAGGATGGTGTACCGGGCCTCCTCCGCCGGCTTTCCGGGAAGGCCCCACATCGACGCCACGAACTCCTTTTTCTACGGCGAGGTGGGGCTTGACGGAATTGTCCAGCTTGCACGCATTTCCAAGATTCCCCTGGAGCGGCTTTCGCGGACTTCTCCCGGCACCGTGATCTCGGCGATGGAGGTGGAGCTCGCCTGGAAGCGGGGCATACCCGTTCCCTACAAGAAGAGGCAGACCGAGTTTTTCAAGAGCGCCGACGAGCTCGTGGTTACCGACAAGGGGGGACTGGTATACGTACCTCCCGTCGGCGTGTTCGAGGACGTGTGCGAGCTCGATTTCGCTTCCATGTACCCGAATCTGATGGTGGAGTACAACATTTCCCCCGAGACGCTCATGTGCTCCTGCTGCGGGGACCACAGGATTCCCGAAACGGGGACGCACACGTGCAGGGAGAGAAAAGGGCTCATCCCCGAGGTCCTCGAACCCCTCCTCAAAAGAAGAGAGATGTACAAGGGCATGAGAGACAGGACGAAAGGAGGGGAGAGGAGGGTCTACGATTCCCGGCAAAAAGCCCTCAAATGGATTCTCGTGGTCTGCTTCGGCTTCCTGGGGTACAGGAACGCCCGTTTCGGGAGGATAGAGGCGCATGAGGCCGTCACCGCCTACGGCCGGGAGAAGCTCCTTGCCGCCAAGGAGGTGGCCGAGAGGGAGGGGTACCGTTTCATTCACGGGTTGACCGATGCCCTGTGGATCAGGAAAGGGGGGGCTTCCGGGGAGGACTACCGCATCCTCGCGGAAAAGATATCCGCGGAGACGGGCATCGAGATAGCGGTGGAGGGTGTGTACCGGTGGGTCGCCTTTCTGCCCTCGAAGAGGAACAGGAACATTTCCGTGCCCGGCAGATTCGTGGGAGTTTTCAGGGACGGCAAGATAAAGACGAGGGGCGTAGCTTCGAGGAGGCGCGATACGCCGCTGTTTATCAAGCGCATGCAGGAGGCGATGCTCGCGGAGGCCTCCCGGTTCGGGACGGTGCGCGAGCTGAGGGAGAATGGCGGGGCGATCAGGGATATCTTCTCCTCGTTCCTGGACGATCTGGAGTCCGGAGCGGTCCCCCTTCAGGAGCTTGCCATCTGCAGGAAGCTGTCGAAGCCACCCGGGGCCTACACCGAGAACACGGCGGTTGCGCAGGTGGTGAGGGAGCTTGCGGGAAGGGGTATCGAGGTAAGGCCGGGGGAGGCCGTCTGGTACGTGGTTACCGGGGGGGGCAACCGTGGAGAGGGGGAAAAAGCGAGGTCTCTTGGTTTCTGCACGCCCGACTACTCCTTTGACCGGGAAGCGTATCTGCAGCTTATAAAGGATGCCTCTGCGGAGATCCTGCAGATATTCGAGCTGCCTGTCTGCTGAAGCCGGGGAAAAACATTTTGCCGATAGCAACGCATTGAGATTTATTCATCTGTTCTTTTGACAGGCTTGCGAAAGCGTAAATAATTTCTTGTGTTAAAACGATTTAGCTTGAATTTTTTTGCACATCTGGTAAAAAGAAGACATAACGTGTTCACGTGCCCCAAATTACTGATAGGAGGAGGTAAATGAAAAAAATCATAAGGAAGGCGTTGTTGATGGTGCTGGTACTTGCTTTTGCTGCCGGTACGGCCCTGGGGGCGGGTTTCAAACTACCCGAGCAGGGAGCGAAAGCCATGGGCATGAGCATGGCCTGGACGGCGCAGGCGAACGACCCGTCGGCAATTTATTACAATCCCGCCGGCATAACGCAGCTTGAAGGGATGCACCTCCTGATCGGTGGGACACTGATCGATGCGCGGGGAAGCACGTTTCAGGGGTTTGTCAAGCCTCCGCCTTCGTTTTTTGTTCCCCCTATAAGCCTGCCTATCGGCACGGTTTTTCCGACAAACGAATCGGGGAAGAACCAGGAGTTCTTCGCCCCTGTTGCCTACTACACGATGCAGGCGGGCGATAAGCTCTTCCTCGGGATCGGGATCAACGCGCCCTTCGGCCTGTCCAGGACCTACTCTCCGGATTTCACGTTACCCCCTTCGCAGTCGGGGAATGTCGCCCTCGATATCCAGCACGCCCAGCTCCAGACGGTCGTCGTCAACCCCACCGTTGCATATAAAATAAACGACTATATCTCGATTGGAGCCGGCGTCGATTACATGCACGCCAAGGCGGAGCTCGACCGGGTGCTCGCCCCCGGCCTGAAATTCCACCTCGACGGGGACGGGGATGCGTGGAGCTGGAACGCAGGGATACTGGTAACCCCCGGATACAACCTGAGGTTTGCCGTATCCTACAGAAATGGATACGACATGGAGATAACGGGAGATGCCACCGCCTTCGGTCTCAAAACGGGCGGAAAAACCGACGTGAACATGGCCGATATCCTGGTTGCCGCGGTGGCGTACCAGACGGAGAAGTTCACGATCGAGTTCGACTACGATTACACCTTCTGGTCGGACTTTGAAAATCTGGACATCAAACTGGATTCAGCTCTTGGCCCGATTCCCGCATTCAATCCCCAGAGGAAGGACTGGGATGATGTTGCCGCTTACCGGCTGGGCATGCGGTACAATTTTTCCAGCTCCTGCTACGGCAGCGCGGGTATTTTTTATGACGAAAACCCCATTCCCGAGGCAACCCTTGGCTCGGAACTCCCCGACTCGGACAGGAAGGGTTTTTCCCTGGGTGCCGGGTTTCGCATCAAAGACATCGGCGTCGATATCTCCTACATCTACTTTGATTACCGCGAAAGAGGGGTGAACAATTCAAAATACGACGGAACCTGGAGTAACCTTGCCCGTCTCTACTCCCTCAACCTGAGCTACGCCTTCTGAGTAAAAACCGTCATTCGCCGGCGTGAAGTGTCGCCGGAATCCTTTTGGAGGGCATCCCGCAGAGGATGCCCTTTTTTTCCATCCAAGTTTGTTCTGCCTATTTCATGAGCACGGAAGAGCCTAAGAATTGGGCACCTATCTGTCCCCATCAAGACAAAAGACACGGCGTTAAAGCAAATAGCAACATTAATTCAACTGTTTAAGACAATCGATCAATCTTTTTGCGTTGGCACGATCTTCGCTATACAAGTTCGTGAAGAGAAGCTGGAGGAGCTTTTTCATGAGAAAACTTACCCGTGTGCTTTGCGCGGCTATGGTGCTCGTTCCCAGACTCGCATGGGCATCAGATGCGATCGACAAGGCGGATACCACGTTCATGCTCGTTTGCTCAGCTCTCGTGCTTTTGATGACTCCGGGGCTTGCCATGTTTTACGGCGGCATGGTCCGCTCCAAGAACGTCCTCTCCACGATGATGCACTCCTTCATTCTCATGGGCGTTGCCACGATCATCTGGGTACTGGTCGGATATTCGGTGGCCTTTGGCCCCGACATAGGAGGGATAACAGGCGGCCTGGCCCATGTCGGGCTGAGAGGAATTGGAATCGACCCCCACCCGATCTACGCAGGTACCATCCCGGCGCTTGCCTTCATGGTCTTTCAGATGATGTTTGCGATAATCACGCCGGCGCTCATAAGCGGCGCTGTTGCCGAAAGGATAAAGTTCTCTTCCTTTCTCGTCTTCATAGCCCTGTGGCTGGTCGTCGTATACTCACCACTCGCGCACTGGGTGTGGGGTGGAGGGTGGATCGGCAGTATGGGAGCCCTCGATTTTGCCGGTGGTACCGTAGTTCACATAAGTTCCGGGGTTTCGGCCCTTGCAGCCGCCATCGTTCTGGGAAAGAGGAGGGGGTTCAGGACGGAGATCATCGCTCCGCACAACCTTCCCGTTACCCTTCTTGGAACGGGTTTGCTCTGGTTCGGCTGGTTCGGGTTCAACGCCGGATCGGCTCTCGAAATAAGCGGCCTTGCAACGAACGCCTTCGTCGTCACGCATATAGCCGCTGCCTCAGGTGCGCTGGGATGGCCCCTCTATGAGTGGATTCTCAGGGGGAAGCCGACTGCCCTGGGAGCGGCGTCGGGCGCCGTGGCGGGGCTGGTGGCCATTACTCCGGCCGCGGGCTTCGTTTCCCCCCTATCTGCAATCGTTATAGGATTGGGGGCGGGGATCATATGTTATCACGGTGTCAACCTGAAGATGCGGCTTGGCTATGACGACTCTCTTGATGTGGTGGGCATTCATGGCTTCGGCGGTGCCTGGGGCGCTATCGCGACGGGGATATTCGCCTCCTCTTCCGTCAACCCGGCAGGTGCCGACGGTCTTATTTTCGGGAACGGGAAGTTACTTCTCGTCCAGATCGTGTCGGTCCTTGCAACGGTCGTTTTTGCCTTCACTGCATCCTTCCTGCTCCTCAAGGCCATCGATGCCATCTGGGGCCTTCGCGTGGATGATGAGCAGGAAGTTACCGGGCTCGATCTTTCCCTCCATGGGGAAAGAGGCTATGAGTTCTGATCGGACCTTAACGGTCTGACCAGGAAAGAAAACGCGGTGATGATTTCATTGGCTCATGGCCGAAAGGAGCCGGAAAATGTAAAAAAAAGGAGGGGCTGTCATGACGGAGGAGAAAAAAGTCGCAATCTACATTTCCCATTTTCTCAGGGTCCTGTCGCAAAGAATCGAGGAAAAACCCGAATTGATACGAGAACTTGATCTTGATTTTTCCGCTATCCTCTCGCCCGAAAACGGGAACCCGGATGGAGAAGAGCTCGAGGAATTCGACGCCTTTAGCGTGTATACCGAGGGGGGGGAAGAAGGCCTGAGAGGAAGGCTCGAGGCCTTTGATCTTTATTCACTGAAGAAGATCCTCAACCGGCACGATTTTGACCCCTCCCAGTTTGCTCAAAAGTGGGAGGACAAATCCCGGCTCATCGACCTTATCCTGAAAAGAGTTGCCGCCCGCACGAATGGCAAGGAGGAAAAGCTCTGAATTCATTTCCCCTCGGGCAGCTCCTGCGGTTCTATCTGCCCGTCCATGGGGTCCAATTCTCGTGAAGCCACCAGAATGGCTGCCGGTTTTCTGACGGAAAATGCACGGTATCCTTTCCCCGCTTCTTTGCTTTCTTTCAAAATCCATGGATAGCTGGAAAGTGATTAATTCTCTGTGATAGAATTCGGGAAACGGGATAATCCAAACAGAGGGCCGCGA
>WVXK01000108.1:22984-26905 GCA_011773515.1 Deltaproteobacteria bacterium | reverse complement strand
CTTTTCATGGCAGATGGAAAGCCCGTCCTGGTCGTTATTTCGGGCGAGAAAAAGGTGAATATGAAAGAGCTGAAAAATGTTCTTTCGGCCAGAAAATTGAAGTTTGCCGGAGAAGATGATGTGCGGGAGAATACCGGCTTCGGTATCGGGGCCGTTTCCCCCGTTGGGCTGCCGGAACGTGTACTCGTTATGCTCGACAAAAGTCTCCGGCAGTTTGAGAAAATATATCCGGCGGCGGGGAGTTCGAACAACATGTTCGAGTCGACCTTCGAAGAGCTGAAAGATCTGACCGGTGCCCGGGAAGTGGATCTCTCACAGGACTTCTGACGCTGCCGGTCCGGGGTGACCGTGAAAAGAAAGGAATACATTCCCTATACCGACACCTGCTTCGCCTGCGGGGATGACAATGAAGCGGGAATGAAGATCAAACTCTTCGAGGAGGGGAGCAGGGTCAAGGCTGTTGTGTCCATCGGGCGGCATCTGAACGGATACGAGGGGATGGTCCACGGTGGAATCATCTGCGCCCTTCTGGATGAGGCGATGATATGGGCTGCCGTCGTTTTCGGGGAAAAGAGGACGATGTACGTAACAACGGAGATGAGCATCAAGTATCTTGCGCCCGTCCCCGTATCATCGGAGATCTCCGTTTCCGGCTGGATCAGGGATGACAGGGGAAAGGTCGTTCTCTGCGAAGGAGAGGTTGAGCGTGAAGGCAGGATCCTGGCGAGCGCGGAGGGAAAGTTTCTCGCTCTGGGAAATGAAAAATTAAAAGAGATTCATCCCCATCTGAGGTTCGGCCGCTGCGTGAAATACCGGGATTTCATAACCGTCTGACGGGGGAGGTGGATGAAGCCTCTATACATCGTTTTGTCGAGCGATAGGTTGGGAGAGGGGGAAGAGGAGCTGGGCAAACTTCTCATGGGCAACTTCCTCAAAATTCTCGGTGGGGAGGGCGGCCCTCCCTCTGCGATATTCCTTATAAACAGGGGCGTATACCTTGCCACCGGCTCATCCGTGGCAGTGGATTTCCTGGTACATTTGCGGGAGCAGGGGGTCGGCATTTATCTCTGCCAGACCTGCGTTGAGTTTTACGGGATTTCCAAAGAGCTTGCCCTCGGTGAGATTTCCGGTATGGGCAAGCTTGTCGAAATGGTGACAACCGGGAGGGTTACCTTCATCTGAACCTAGATGAGGGAAGGAAAAGGGCATGAAATATTCTACAGGCAAGGTCGGCAGGGTTCTCGTTGCCAGGATGGATCACGGGGAAGACATACTCCTTTCATTGAAGGAGCTCTGCAAAAATGAGGGAATCGAGTCAGGGTGGATTTTCCTTTTCGGTGCACTGGCCAGGGGTAAGCTGGTCCTCGGTCCCGAAGAAGAAAAGGTACCCCCTTCCCCCGTGACAAGGGATTTTGATGGCCCCTATGAGGCTCTCGGAACCGGTTCCATAGCGATGGATGAAGGAGAGATATCGATTCACATCCACTCAGCCCTCGGATCGAAAAGCGATGCCCTCTCCGGCTGCATAAGGGACAGAGGTGAGATTTTTATTGTCATAGAGTGCCTGATACTCGAAATCGAGGGGTTCGGGCTCGCAAGGAAGATGGACCCGCTTGTAGGGCTCAAGCTCCTCGATTTTTCCTGAAGGGTATGGGTTCCGGTAAGTGGATCATAGCTGCTATTGCACTTTGCGCAGCTTTTTTTATCGCAGCGAAACTCTGGAGCAGAAAGATGGAAAAGGGACTCGTGTTTTTCCCTGAAAGGGATATTTACGTGACGCCGTCCCACTATGGCCTCGAGTTCGAAGACGTCTACTTCCAGACGGGTGACGGGGTAAGGCTTCACGGATGGTACGTGGAGGGGAGGGGAGACAAGGTAATCCTCTGGTTTCACGGCAACGCCGGCAATATCGCAGACAGAACGGAGAATCTCAACCTGCTCGTTCAGCTCGTTGGCGCCTCCGTTTTCATTATTGACTACCGGGAATACGGAAAGAGCGAGGGCGAGATTTCAAAGGCGGGGACTTTTCTCGATGCAGAGGCGTCGTATGAGTATCTCGTTAAGGAGAGGGGGATCGAGGAGGAGAAAATCGTGCTTTTCGGCAGGTCCCTGGGAAGCGCACTTGCCGTGCATATCGCATCGAAGTTTCATCCCGGGTACCTGATCATTGAATCTGCTTTTACCTCGTCAGATGACGTCGCCGACCTCTACTACCCCTTTTTGAAACATCTCATGAAAACGAGCGCAAATTACCAGACGGCAGACCTCATCGGGAAAGTCGCTATACCCAAGCTCATCGTTCACGGTGAGAGGGACGAGATCATTCCCCTCTGGATGGGCGAAAGGCTTTACGAGCTTGCCCCCGAGCCGAAGGAGCTCTATGTCATTGCGGGAGCCTCTCACAACGACACGTATGTCGTGGGGGGAGATGACTATTTCAACAGGTTCAAGGCTTTTATCGAGCGATAATAGCGACGGCATGGTGTTTTCCCTTTTAAAAAGGGTCAATTTAGATTTTAATAGTTCATTATCCCTTTTTTTCCTGGGGAGAGAATGGAGAGAGAAAGCAGGCTGGGCCTTTTTCTCGTTCGGCACGGCGAAGCCAACCCGAAATCTGTTGACCCGTCGAGGTCACTCTCGCCGCGCGGGCAGGAGGAGGCCGCCTCTGTCGGATCGTTTCTTTCCTCTTTGAAGGTAAAACCGGACCAGATTTATGCAAGCGACAAAATACGGGCGATCAAGACGGCGGCGATAATCTCCGGGTTCCTGAAGTTCGATGAGGAAAAGATCATCGTTTCGGACGCTCTGGGGCCTGAAGCAAACCCCGAGGACGTGGCCAGCCTCCTCTCCCGGAACGATCCGGGAGGAACAATAGTTGTTGTCGGGCACATGCCCTCGATCGGAAGATTTGCGGGCCATCTCATAACGACGGGGCGGGAAGCCGTTGTGTCGATAGATTTCGATACCTGCGGTGTTGCGTATCTTGAGGGAGAGGATGTTCTGGAACCGGGAAGCTTCGTGCTGAAAGCGCTCGTTTCACCGAAAATAATTTGATTTTCAATGACGACTGAAGGAGGCAGGCATGAAAAGGGGGCTTGACGCGATATTCAAACCGGATTCAATCGCCGTTGTTGGGGCTTCGACGAATCCGGAAAAGCTCGGCTACCAGATACTGGAGAATATCATCAACGCGGGCTTCAAAGGCACGGTATATCCGCTCAACCCGAAGGCAAAGGACATTCTGGGACTATCCTGTGTCAACGACCCTGACGATCTGCCCGAGGGAATCGACCTGGCAGTGGTGATAATTCCCGCGGGGGTCGTACCGGCAACGCTTGACAGGCTGGGAGAAAAGGGGGTGCGCTCAGCCATAGTTATCACCGGGGGATTTGCCGAAGCCGGTGACGAAGGGGAGAGACTCCAGAAACAGCTCGCAGAGATAGCGGAAAAAAGAGAGATGCGGGTAATTGGGCCGAACTGCCAGGGAGTGAACTACGCGTACCACAACCTCTGCGCCTCCTGGCCCCTCATAAGATTGCGCGGCGATATGGCGATCATCTCACAGAGCGGAACCGTGGGGGCCGCCCTCATCGATTGGGCTTCGGAGGAGAGAATCGGTTTTTCTGCGTTTGTGAGCATGGGAAACCGCGCGGATGTCGACGAGGCGGAGCTCATCGAATACTTTTCGGAGGATCCAAGCACCAAGGTGATAACGCTCTACATAGAGGGAGTTAAAAGTCCCGAGCAGTTCCAGAGGTCCCTTCAAAATTGCGGAAAGCCCGTCGTTATCTTCAAGGCGGGAAGGACGGCGCGGGGAAAGATTGCAGCGGAATCACACACAAAATCCCTCGCGGGACGGGATGAAATATACAATGCGCTGTTTAAGAAATACGGCGTTGTCCGGGCCCTGGATATCGAGGA
>WVXK01000108.1:19486-22949 GCA_011773515.1 Deltaproteobacteria bacterium | reverse complement strand
AAGCCGGCAGTGGCCGAGGAGATCTCCAAGGTTATCCCGCCTCATTGCATTACGGTCAATCCCATTGACCTGACAGGCGATGCGGATGCGGCAATGTTCAAGAGGGTCATGGATATGGCGGAAAAAGATTACGATATCGTCATGCCTATTTTCGGCGATCCCGTTCCCGGCGCCGTTGATATCGTTTCCGCTGATAAATGCCATCTCGTTGCCTACCTTGGCGGTGCCGATGTCGAGCGCGAGGAGAGGGTAAAGATGGGGGAGCGCAAGATCGCGGTCTTTCCCACACCGGAGAGGGCGGTCAAGGCCGCTTCTGTTTACCTCAAGCTGGGGAGAATACCCGAGACCAGGGAATCCTTACCCCACGGGGAAGAGAAAGCGGCGGGGAACATGCTCACTCCCGTCGACGCTTTTGCCCTTCTGGAGAGATACGGCATAGCCGTCTCTCCCTATTTCAGGGTCACAAAACACGATGATGTGAGAAGATACGGAGATGCCCTCGGCTACCCGGTGGTGCTCAAGGTAAACTCATCCGAAGTCATTCATAAATCGGACGAGGGGGGAATCGTGTTGAACGTTCATTCCGCCGATGACGCGCTCCGGGCCTTCGACGAACTCTGCAACCGCTTCGATTCCAGGGGAGTGAGTTATGACGGTCTTCTCGTCGCCCGCCAGATGGAACCGGGAACGGAGGTCATGCTCGGGGTAACGAGGGACGAGCAGTTCGGGCATGCCCTGGCATTCGGCCTCGGTGGAATCTTCGTGGAAGTCTTAAAAGACGTTACTTTCCGAATGCTGCCGCTGTCAAAGGAGGGCGTGATCGACATGATCGGGGATCTGAGGGGAAGGAGGGTTCTTGAAGGAGTGCGCGGCAGGCCCCCGGCAGACGTAGACGCCATAGCCGAGCTCGGCGAGCGGCTCTCTCGACTGATCGAGGAAAACCCTCGCATCAGCGAACTCGATCTGAACCCCGTTGCTGTGTACGAGAAAGGACTGGTCGTCCTGGACGCACGGGTAATTCTCTAGGACCACGGTCAGCCGAGAAAATCTGTAAGTTCCGGCACGGTAAAGCCGGAATCCCTGAGCCCCTTCTTCACGGCAGCCACGTCTATCGTTGAGATCCTGATGAAGGCGACGTAGCCATCGCGGAAGGGGGAAAGGACGAGACTCTTGACATCGAGGCCCAATTCGCCGATCCGTTGAACCAGGGACTTGAGGTGATCGCTCTCCTTGCCGAGAATGACCTCGATGCGGACGCCGAGCTCCTTGATGCTGAGCGTATCGATAAATGCGGTGAGAATATCCAGTTTCGTGATGATCCCGACGAGCTTCTCCCCCTCGACTACCGGGAGGGCACCGAACCGCTTCGCGTGAAAAATGAGGAGGGCGTCTTCTATCGTATCCCAGGGGCTTACCGTGATGACATCCTTCACCATGATCTCCCCTACGTTGCGATCCCTGATAATCATCTCTCCGTTTTTCCCCACCGAGGATTCTTCCAGGGTGGAGTTTCTGATATCCGCCCCCGATACGATTCCCACGAGGTTCTCTCCAACAACGACGGGAAGGTGTTGGATAGCGTTCGTCTTCAACAGGTGGTTTGCATGTTTCAGGGAGTCACCGGGACTTACCGATACCACCTCTTTGGTCATCCTTTTCCCGACATACATAGTTCGCTCCTCCCCTGAAGGGTTTTGAGGTGTGCAAGAATTGACGATGTCAGAGACGCGCTGTTATACCCGCCCTCGAGGACCGAGACGATCCGGCCCTCGCAGTGCTTATCGGCTATCTCACAGACCCTTTGCGTCATGTATTCAAATGATAGTTCCGAAAGGTCGAGCCCCGCTATGGGATCGTCTTTGTGGGCGTCAAATCCGGCTGATACCATGATGAGGTCGGGCCTGAAACCTTCTATTGCGGGAACGACTTCCCTTTCAAATGCCTCCACCACTTCGCTGTCAACGGAGTGGGGTTTCAAAGGCACGTTCAGGGTGAATCCCGATCCTTTTCCCTTACCTCTGTCCATCCTTCTTCCCGTACCGGGATAGCAGAAAGTGGGATGTTCGTGGATGCTGCAGAAAAATGTCCTATCATCCTCGTAGAAGATATCCTGGGTTCCGTTCCCGTGATGGACGTCCCAGTCGAGGATGAATATCCTCTCCACGCCGTAGACTTTTCTGGCGTACCGGGCGCCCACGGCGACGTTGTTGATAAAACAGAATCCCATGGCATAGTCGGACCCGGCGTGATGGCCCGGAGGCCTCACCATGCAGAAGACGTTCTCCACCCTTCGATTCAACACTGCGTCGACACCGGCCATCACCCCCCCAACTGCCAGGAGAGCCGCATCGTAGCTTTCACGGGAAATCGAACAGTCCCTCGTTTGAAACTGGCTCTTCCCTTGCAACACGCTCTGTCTGAACTGATCCAGGTAGTGGGATAGGTGGACTTTTTCCAGCATCTCCCGGTCGGGGAGATAGGGATCGAGGAAAACCAGGCTGCGGTGAAGCTCGTTTTTGTTGATTGCTCTCAAAACCTTTTCCACCCGCCTCGGGGTCTCGGGATGCCCCGTGCGCGTTCTGTGGAGGAGACAGTCGCTGGAATAGACAAAACCCGTCCTTCTCGGCGTGTTCGTGTATATTATTTTGAAGCCGTCCCACGGGTCCTGGGTGAGCAGGAATGCCTTGCCGAGAGGAAAGTGGTGCACCTTTGGGTAGTGGTCGTCCCTATCCAGGGAATAGTAGCCATCTTTGTTGCTGTAGACGGGAACGGCAACGTCCCTTTTGAAGCCTGCGAAGTCGTACATGTGGTTCAGGCGGTTTAGTTCTGCATCGGTGACGGGGAGATTTCTCTCCAGAACGAGAGCACGCATCCTCTCTTTCTTTTTCTTCAGCTGGGCCTTCTCGAGGCAGTCAAACCCCTCCTTTGCCCAGTAATACTTTCCCACCGAAAGGGAGGCTTTGAGCCTGAACTGGTGAAAGCCGATGTCATGGAAGAGCTTTTCGTAGTATCGAAACAGGTCGGATGCATACCCGGAACTCTGCTTTTCCAGCCATATGGTGTCGATATACATGACTTTCAGCCTTTTCCGTTTCAGGTAGGCCCAGATGCCGAATGCCTCGTCGAAGAGGGTATAAAAAAAGAGGGTCATTTCTCCGATCGACCTGTCTCCATGGAAAATCTGCGTGTTGTAAATGATCCTGTCTCTGCCGAAGAGGAGCATGTTCTCCCTGTGTTCGAAGCCGCCTATGGTAACGGACAGCATCTGGAAAAAGCTGTCCGGGGAGAACTGATTGTCAGATATTTTCGCCCAGGTAGACATGAGCTTCTTTTTCGGCGGAGTTTTCGAGATGAGGAAACTGCGCTTCGATCCGCTTTTTTTCAGCACTTCCGGATTGATCTCCGCGCCGAACAGTTTTTTCCCCGCTATGAGGGTTTCGAAACCTTTCAGGATGTCGCTTCT
>WVXK01000108.1:18173-19449 GCA_011773515.1 Deltaproteobacteria bacterium | reverse complement strand
AAAGGACAGGTGCAGCCTTATGGAGCGAAGCGCGTGAAGACGTAATCGTTGTCCTTGACGTTTGCCTGATGGCACGGGAAGCAGGTTGCGTAGAGCTTTTCGTCGCCAACGGGTTTTCCATCCACGAATCTTCCGAATCCCCAACCGCCCGTTGACGGGTATTTCTTCGAATCCTTCACCATGAATTCCTGTCTCTGGGGCGCTCCGGGGACCAGGGCTGCCTCCCACTCGCCGCTTTTTACTCCCTTGTACGCCAGCTTTGCGAGTATTGCGCCGTCGGGGTAGGGCCGGATGTTGTTCATTGCCGCATCGGCGGCGATAGCATTGCCGAGGATGAGCCGTATTTCATCCTTGTCCGTCCTGTAAGAGGGGGCTATGACCGCCCAGGTCCTGTACCCTTCGGGAACGGTCACTCCCGTTACAGCGGCGGCTTTTTCGCCCCCCGCCGATGCCATTCCTCCAAGAGATGAAAACAGGATGAATGTGAAAAGCAGGGTTAGGCAGAGAAAAAGTGAAATGTTTTTCCTTGCCATGTTTTCCCTCCTTATACAGCTTTTTTTGCTGTTCTCATTTTATCACGCACGTGTACTAAGGTATCGTCTTTAGAAGCCCGGTCCAATCCCCTTCAGCAAGGCTCAGGGACCGGCTGTTTTTTTCGGTGCGAAGAAAGTCCTCTCGAAGGTGAGAATTAGCTCTTTCTTCTGGTTGAATCCTTTCGTTTCAACGGAGACGACACCCATGGTGCTCCGGCTCTTGGAATCCCTCTTGTCCGTTATCCTGCTCTCCGCGTAGAGGGAATCACCGTGGCAAACGGGCTTTAAAAACCGTATCCGGTCTATTCCCAGGTTGGCCGCGGTTTTCCCCGAAAGGTCCCGAACAGTCATGCCGTATACGAGGCAGAAGGAAAAGTAGCCGGTCACCAGGCGCCTGCCCCACTCGGTGCCCTTTGCGTAGTGCTCGTCGAGGTGGAGGGGATGCTGGTTCATGGTAAGGAGGGTAAAGAGGGTATCGTCGAACTCGGTGACCGTTCTCCCGGGAAAATGTTTGAAGATATCCCCCACGGTGAAATCCTCAAAGTACCTTCCAAAGCTCTTCTCGCCGTCGTGTATCATCTTCTTCTCCCCGTTTCTACTTGCTCGGTAGTTTGTTGATACATTATGCCAGGAATGCTTGCACGTCTCTTTGAAAAATGCGAGGCGAGCCCGTATTTTGGTTCAGATGTCGAGGATAACCGTGGCATGCCATCCTTCGCTGGTCTGGCGAAGTGCGAAGCGGT
>WVXK01000108.1:14297-18141 GCA_011773515.1 Deltaproteobacteria bacterium | reverse complement strand
CCGGAAAGGAAGAAAGTATCGTCCTCTTTTCTGATCCTCACCGCAGACACCCGTAAAAGGAGCGTATCGGCGTCCTTGTAGAAGATAAGTTCCTGGAGCGTTTCAAAGAGCAGCATGTCGATCTCTTCGGCACTGACATCAATTGTTCTGCGCTGAATGGGGGCAATTGAATTAAGCTCCTCCACCATGACGTTCATGGTGGCATCAGCTGCGGCGACGAAGGTTTCTTCAAGGGTTGCCCCCCATGCCTCGAAGGCGATGTCGGCAGTTGCTATGTCCTCCAGGTATCGGTAGGGCACATCAATCCTCGCACTGATGGAGGTCGTTCAGTATATTCTCCATCACGGCATCGAGGTTTTTGCCGATGAACACGAGGCGGGTCCCACGGGTGCTGAACTCGTCGAGATCGGCTCGGCCGATCACATAGTTGAAGAGGTAGGATCCGTCGTGAAACTGCACGAAGCCCTTGGCACGGTAGACCGAAAGGGGAAGACTCGATATCACCTCTTCGAACTTTTTCCGGTCCATCACCCTTTCCGTGGTGAAAGTACAAGAGGAAAAATGATCGTCCCCTGACGATGGGCGAAAGTCGAGACTCCTTCCGGAGGTCAGGCCGAAAAGGAGGTCCACATCGACCCCGCAGCGGACCGTTTTTAGGATTTCGGCCCTGTCATTGTACTTACGTACTTCATCGATCACCCAGCCAGCCTCTTCTTCCGATACCAGATCCGTCTTGTTCAGGAGCAGGATGTCGGCTGCCTGAAGCTGCGTCCTGGCGGTGTATCCCACCCGGGGGTAACGCACGCTCGTATAACAATCGACGATGCAGATGACGCTGTCGAGTCTGACCATCGGCACGTTGTCCTCGACTTCAAAGACCAGGGCATCTGCCTCGGCAACCCCGGTAGCCTCAACGATGATGAGTTCCGGTGAAGCCATCTCCAGTATTTCTTCGATGGCGGCCTCAAATTCACCCGTGAGGGAACAGCAGACGCACCCACCTGCAAGCTCCACCATCTGGATGTGTTCACCCTGAATGACCTCGCTGTCGATGGCAATTTCACCGAACTCATTCATGAGCACGGCGATTTTCCTGTCCGTTTCGGCCAGGATTCTCATCAGGAGCGTGGTTTTTCCGCTGCCGAGTGACCCCGTTATCAGCGCGATGGGAGTTCTCTGGCTCATACCTATCCCTTGATGTTTCCAATGGGAACGAAGCGGACAACCCTCTTGCTGATCCCGGCCAGCTCGGTTGCCGCGATGACCTCGTCTATGTCCTTGTATGCGGGACCCGCCTCCTCGGCGAGACCGGAATAGGAGACGCTGCGCACGTAGATGCCGCGCTGTTCCATCTTTTTCTGCAAATCACGGCCTCGAAACAGCTTCTTGGCTTTTCTGCGGCTCATCGTGCGTCCGCTCCCGTGAGCCGTGGAGAAAAAGGTTTCCTGCCCTCCTTCCACTCCCGCAAGAAGGTAGGAGCCGGTTTCCATGCTTCCCCCTATGATAACCGGCTGTCCCGAGCTTGCATATAAATCAGGCAGCCCCTCCATGCCGGGGCCGAATGCCCTCGTTGCGCCTTTCCTGTGGACGAGGATATCGCGCTTTTCTCCGTCGATGACGTGTCTTTCCAGCTTGGCCGTGTTGTGGGCCACATCGTATACCTGCCGCAGGCCCAGGTCGAGCGGGTCCTTCCGAAAGATATCTGAAAACACCTCCCGTATCCGGTGCAGTATGACCTGGCGGTTTGCAAAAGACATGTTGATTGCACACTTCATCGCAGCAAAGTATTCCTGCCCCTCGTGGGAGTTAAATGGTGCACAGGCCAGTTCCCGGTCCAGGATCTTTATGCCATATTTTTTTTCCATCACCTTCAGAAATATCTGCAGGTAATCCGTTGCGACCTGATGGCCGAATCCGCGGCTTCCGCAGTGAAACATGATGACCACCTGGTTGGGGATAGAGATGCCGAAGGTCTTTGCCAGCTTTTCGTCGTAGATGAATTCGGGTTTCGCTACCTGGATCTCCAGATAGTGGTTCCCCGACCCGAGTGTCCCCACCTGCTTGAACCCGCGCAAAACCGCCCTGTCGCTTATCTTGCTCGCATCTGCCCCGGGAATGCATCCCCCCTCCTCCGTGAGCTCGAGGTCCTCGTCCCACCCGTATCCGTTTTTCACGCACCACCTGCCTCCCTCCTCCAGGAGTTCGCGAAACTCGTCGTGGGATATCTTTAAAAAACCCGTAGAGCCGACTCCTGCGGGAACACGCTCGAAGAGCCTGTCCACGAGGAGGCGAAGATGGGGTTTGACTTCCTCATGGGTGATGTTTGTCAGGACGAGCCGCATGCCGCAATTTACATCGAACCCTATTCCTCCGGGGGATATGACTCCCTCTTCGGTATCCATGGCAGCGACCCCACCGATGGGGAATCCGTATCCCCAGTGACCGTCGGGCATGCAGTATGCGTACTTCTGGATACCCGGGAGGGTGGCGACGTTCGTTACCTGGTCAAATACGCCCTCGTCCATCTCGAGAATCAGTTTTTCCGTGGCGTAGATTCTCGCCGGTACGCGCATGCCGGCCTTGTAGGCGGGTGAAATTTCCCAGACGGTATCCGATATTTTTTCAAGACCCTTCGGTAGAGACATTTTCTTTGTCCATTGCCTTCTATTCTTCTATTGTACCCTCCTTGGCGTCATAATTTGTTCGTTTTCGGGTGCTTTGAATCTGGCCGGTCTTTTTGTGTTTTAAAACTCTCACCGGATATTCTGGTATAA
Organism: Deltaproteobacteria bacterium; assembly: GCA_011773515.1. Classification (NCBI taxonomy): domain Bacteria; kingdom Pseudomonadati; phylum Myxococcota; class Myxococcia; species Deltaproteobacteria bacterium. The sequence goes on along the minus strand of WVXK01000108.1, from coordinate 15,367 downwards.
TAAAAAATGTTTTTTCAGGGAACGCGTTTTTGGTTTCTCGTGCTCGTATGTCCTTTCCCGCATGTTGAAGTGAGGTGAATATCCGCATCAGGCGGAACGTAGATACAATAACAGACGAAGCAGCATAAGGAGAAGCGTATGAGACGGCTAACCATTATCTTTTGCCTCCTGGCACTCGTTCTCGGTGCCGGCGATGTTTTTGCATTCGGCGGGAGCGGGTGTGCTGAAGGGTCCTGTCGGGACTGCCACAGCCTGAACAAAAGCGAGGCGGAAGAGCTGCTGAAGAAGTACGTTGACCGGGTAAACAGCGTTGATTACGCGGAGGTCCCCGGCCTGTGGGTTGCTGAAGTCGAGAAAAATGGGCGCAACTACCCTCTGTACATAGATTTTTCCAAGTCCTATATCATCGCGGGAAGCGTCGTCCGTGCAGGGAGCGGCGAGAACATAACGAGGAAACTGTACAAGAAGTTCAACAGGGTCGACGTTTCGAAGATACCAATCGACGATGCCCTGGTTCTCGGGAATACCGGCGGGAAAACGAAGGTAATCGTTTTTACCGATCCAAAGTGCCCTTACTGCAAGAAAATGCACGATGAGATGAAGAAGGTTGTGGCGAACTCCCCCGACGTCGTTTTTTACATAAAGCTCTATCCCCTCAAGATGCATCCCCAGGCCTACGGTATCTCGAAGAGCATAATCTGCTCAAAGTCCATGCGCATGCTCGAAGACAGCTTCGACAACCGGCCCGTTCCCGAACCCGCATGTGAGACTTCCGTCGTCGACAATACGCTGAAGCTGGTTGAAAGCCTCGGGATAAACTCGACGCCAACGATGGTTTTACCGGGGGGAACCGTCGTGTCAGGATACAAAACCGCAGAAAAGATCCTGGAGGTCATTCGCAAGGAGAAGGTGGCAATATCATCGCAGAGGTAAAGACCCCTGCAACCCGATGTTCCAACAGGTCGTCGGCGTACCCGGGTATTCGAATAATATTCCCCTTTGACCGAGATTTTCCCTTCTGTTTCCTGTCGATGTAATCTTGACTGATTGCGCCCATTTGGCTACATTTG
>WVXK01000108.1:13994-14239 GCA_011773515.1 Deltaproteobacteria bacterium | reverse complement strand
ATAAATGGCTACATAGCACTAGCGGCGGTTGTGATAAACCTTGTCTTCGCCGTGATCGTGATAGCGCGTACTTCCAGGAACAGGATTTTTCTCACCTTTTCCTTTATCTGCATCTCCGTCGGGCTCTGGAATTTTGGTGACTACATGGTGTTTGCAACGGGGAACCAGCTATGGACGCCGGCCGAACTGGGGGGAAGCACCTGGAAGTACCTTTCATCGATCGGCTCTGCAATGGCCCCGGCATT
>WVXK01000108.1:6791-13959 GCA_011773515.1 Deltaproteobacteria bacterium | reverse complement strand
TCGTTGCATACGTATTTTCCGGTGTGCTCGCGATCAGTGTTCCCTTTGAGCAGGTAAATTCTCTGACGAGAAGGCTCATAGGGGGCATGACCTGGAATATCGGGTTCCTGGTTCTTCTTTTTCCGTTTATCCTCTGGGGTATCCTTATGGTCGTCAGAGGCATCCAACGGTCAGAATACGATGATGAAAAGAACCGGCTGAAGTATCTTCTTTTCGCTTCCGTTATTGCCTTCTTTGCAGGGATGACGGACCTGGTCCAAAAAGTGAGCGTCCACGTTCCCCCCCTTGGCCATGCCGGCAGCGTTATGTTTACCTCGATACTTGCCATCGGCGTATACAGGCACCGGAGGGCCTTCGATGTTCTCTCTCAAACCCGGAGGAGACTGGACCTCTTGCGGGAAATGGCGGCCGGCATTGCCCATGAGATAAGAAATCCTCTCAGCTCGATAAAAAGCGCATCGATCCTGCAGGCCAGCGCGTTAAAGGACATCGAGCAGCCGAAAATACGGGAGTATCACCGTGTCATCAACGAAGAAGTTGAACGGTTAAATACCATACTGGGCAACTTTCAGGATTTTACGAGGCCGCTGAAGGTGGAGAAGGATTCCATAAACGTAAACGAAGTAATCCAAAAAACGATCGGGCTCGTCGAGATGGAGAAGCTGCACATGAAGATCAAGAGCTCCTTGTCTGAAAATGTCCCTGATATTCAGGCGGATCCATCCCTTTTAAAGCAGGTTTTCATAAACCTGATAAAGAACTCTTTTGAATCCTGCGGGGCGAGCGGTGAATTGGGAATCAGTACAAAACTCGATTCACCGTGGGTTAAAATAAGCTTTCTGGATGATGGCCCCGGAATACCTGCTGAAATTGCAGATCGCATCTTTGAACCTTTCTTCACTACAAAACCGGCGGGGATGGGGCTGGGGCTGGCAATCAGCAACAATATCGTCAAAGCTCACAACGGACGCATAGAGGCGAGAAACAGGTCCTCCGGCGGAACCGAAATAACCATATTCTTACCCGTGAAGTGAAATCAACAAAGAAGGGTTTCATTTACGATTGCTGTTTGCAATGCGATCATCATTGCCCACAAAAGAGAAGGGATTTTTACGTGCTTCACCTTTGCTAAATTTTTACTTTACGGGTCGGTGAAAAATGTCACCGGAAAGGAGCAATTCTTTTTTCTTCTTAGGCCAGCGTTTTACCTGGGCTTCCCGCTTGCACGCATCCGAGTATGAGTCGAAGGTTTCAAAATAAACGAGCTCAACGGGAGGGTCCCCTTTCGTAGTCCTGCAACCTATCCCTTCGAAATGCTCTCTCACTCTTCTTTTGATATCTTTCGTGGCCCCGCAGTAGAGTCTTCCGGATTCAAGTCTGAGTATATAGAAACAGGACGGCATGAGGGTAAGGTACCAGATGGCCGGGTTTTCAACAAGGAACTTTGAACCATCAGAGAAGCCGGCTTTAAGCTGGCTTTCGATCTCATTGGCTCCCCGAGGCGTACCGTTGTGGGAGCCATTTTTCAGCTTTGATTAATCTCTTGTATTCAACAACATCTACTACGAGCGGAGAGGGCTGATCCCCGGACCGCCGGGGAGAGAATCGGGATACCGGCAGTACGGGAGCGACATAGTCGATAGAGTTATATTTATCAAGCGGGCTCAGGGTCTGGGATTCTCCCTCAAAGAAATCTCAGATCTTCTCACTCTCCGCGTTGACCCTGAAACTACGTGTGCTGATGTGATGGCCCGTGCAGATGACTCTTAACTTCGGGACGGTTTCCCTTAGCCTTTGGTGATTCAGGATTTATATGTCTATATTATATTCCTTGATTTTATTCTGGAGGGTTCTTCTCGTAATCCCCAGTATCTCTGCGCACCGTGTTCTGTTGCCGCCGGTTTGTTTGAGGGTTTCGGTTATCAACAGCTTCTCGGCTTTTTTAAGTGTTATACCGGGAGGTATAGTGTCTCTGCCCTTTTCCTCATCGTCTGATTCGGTTATATTTCTTATCGATTCCGGCAGGTTATCTGTATCTATCTGTTCTGATTTGGACATGATCACCGCCCTTTCAATCACGTTTTCCAGTTCTCTCACGTTTCCCGGCCACGCGTACATCTTGAGGAGAGACAATGCCTCGTCCTTGACCCCTGTGATTTTCTTTCCTATCTTGCTGCTCAACTGCGCGGTGAAGTGCTCGATGAGCATCGGTATATCCTCTCTTCTTTCCCGTAGCGGTGGGACCAGAACGGGCACGACATTGAGGCGATAGTAGAGGTCCTCTCTGAACTCTCCCGACTCTACTTCGATCTGGAGGTCCCTGTTCGTTGCCGCGATCACCCGCACATCTACCCCTATAGTCTTATTGCTTCCCAGGGATTCGAACTCCCTTTCCTGGAGGACCCGCAAGATCTTTGCTTGGGTCGTGGTGCTCATCTCGGCGATCTCATCGAGGAAAATAGTCCCTCCATCCGCTGCTTTGAACCGTCCATCCTTTCTCCCCACAGCCCCCGTAAATGCTCCCTTTTCATGCCCGAACAGCTCGCTCTCCAGCAGATTCTCCGGGAGTGCTGCGCAATTTACCTTCAAGAAGGGCTTCTCCTTTCTCCCGCTATTTTGATGGATAGCGTTTGCCACGAGTTCTTTCCCCGTTCCGCTCTCTCCGAGGAGAAGAACGGTAGCGTCGGTTGGCGCAACCATTGACAGGAGTTCATAGAGCTCCCGCATCGGTGTGCTGCTACCGATGATATTTGAAAAATCGAAACGCTCCCCGAGGCGCTCCCTGATGGTGAGAATTTCCTCCTCCATGGATCTGAACTCCATGATCTTTCCCAGCTTTATGAGGAGCTCGTCGATGTTTACCGGCTTCATCACGTAGTCCTCTGCGCCCGACTTCAGTGACTCTACGGCTGTGCTAACGGACCCGTATGCGGTCATCATCACGATAGCTACGGAAGATGCACTATCTTTTATTTTCCTGAGCGCTGAGATGCCGTCCATTCTCGGCATTCGTATGTCCATCAGAATGCAGTCGAACGACCTTTCCGCCGCCATTTCCACGGCTCTTTCCCCATCCTCGGCTTCGTATACGAGATACCCTTCTCCCTCCAGGTTCGCACGAAGCATTACCCTGTGGCTTACCTCGTCATCCACGACGAGGATGTTCTTCTTTCTCTTGCTTTTGACCAACTTTTTTTCCCTCTTTCTCGACCGGTATCGAGATAGTGAATTGGGTTCCCTCTCCCCTTTTACTGTCCACAGAGATATCCCATCCATGCATTTCCATCACGCTTTGAACGAGGGCAAGGCCGAGGCCCGTTCCCTTTTCTTTGCTTGTAAAGAATGGATCGAATAAGCGTTCCATAACGGATTTGTCGATTCCACTGCCCGTGTCGGACACTTCGACGAGCACGAGATTTTTTTCCCCGTCGTGGCGAACCCCGATATGTACCGTTCCATCAGAAGGGGTTGCCTCTATCGCGTTAATGACTATGTTCAGAAGAGCTTGGTGTACCTGATCGGCATCGAAGTAGACCGACGGAACGTTCCCGTTCAGATTACTTTTCAGTATGACCCCCGCCTCATCGGCTTTCCCTTTCGCAATGGATACCACGTTTTTCACCGCCTCGAGGATCGAATTCCCTTTGAACTCAAGTTCTTTGGGCCTTGAAAGATTGAGAAGATCAGCAATTGTTCTATTTACCCTGTCGATCTCGGAGATCATCAGATCGAGGTATTCCCTTTCTTTCGTCGGTGCGGTGAAGTGTTTTTTGAAGAAATGGACGAATCCCCTTATTGAACTGAGGGGGTTCCTTATTTCATGGGCAAGCCCCGATGCAAGTGTTCCGGCCATGGCGAGCTTCTCCGTTCTTATCACCTTCGCTTGAAGAGATTTTATATCCCGCAAATCCCTGAGAATATACACACTACCGATCCTGTTTCTGGAACTATCGTACACGTGACTCGCACTCACCGAAATGGGTATCTTTTCGGTAATCCCGGGCATGGTTACCAGGCCCTCTAATTCATAGGCGCTCTCATCCCGCTCAAGGGCCTCGTGCACCGTGCTGTCTTCCGGGCGAAGGATATCGAAAATTCCCATTTTACCGGTCTCTTTGCCCGTAAGATTCAGGAGGTTCTTCGCGGCTTTGTTTATCGTAACGATCTTTCCGTCTGGGTCCACTGATATGAGGATACTGGGCATGTTTTCCATCACGTTGTCGGTAAATGACCGCATTCTCTCTAGAGCTCTGTTCACGAGGTAGTAATTCTGGGCCATGAAGACGAAATATATGGAAGCCGTACCGAGTGAAAGCAGGATCATTCCCATGAAAATGGCGTGGTTGATGTCCCTCTTCCTGGCAGCCTTTATCCTTTTCATGTCGAGACCCGCGACTTCCACAAAGCCCCCCACCTTCCTCCCCATCTCCATCAAGGCCTGGTCCCTCGTAATCTTGACTGCCGTCCCCTTCCGCATGACGTTTTCAGTCAATTCCCTGTGAAAGGGAATTTGGCGGGATTTTTCCCTGTCGCTATGAAATAAAATTTCCTCATCAGGAGTAACCACGTAGACATAGAGCAGGTCAGGGTCATCCAGCAAGGGGGGAGCGTGAACCGATAGGGTTTCTTTCAGGTCTCCATTTTCGCGAAGCACTCCGGCGATAGACGAATCCAGGGATCTCAGTGCCAGGCTTCCCTTTTCATGCAACGCCTCCTCCATGATCTTTTTCTGCCTGTTGAGGTTTTTCTGCGTCGAGACGATGAGGATGATCAGGAGGATGAGCACCACGGTGATGATGCTTATCGCTGGAATATAGAGCTTTGTCAAATATTTTTTCAGCATATACAAGGCTATCTCCCTTAATAAAAATATAAGATTTCCTCTTTGAATTCCAGAAGATTTATGCCTCCATTTCATATGAATGATCGAATGCCAGCGAAATTACCGAGATGATAGGGCGGTGACCGGGAAAGGGCGCTAAGGGCTGGGATCGATCCCTGATTAATTGGCGTTAAAATCAGATGGGCATCTTTTTTGCAAATCAAACGATCGTGGATTCAGAAATCTGTTATCGAGTCCTCCTCGGATTACCGCCACGATCAATTATGAGAAAAGGCATAATGATGGGCGTAAAGAAAAAAAACAGGGTGCGTCACTGGATGCTGAGCCTTGCTGGCTACTGCTGCTTCCTGATAATTGCCGGGGTCCTCACTTTATACCTCCTTGGATACATAGGTGAATTCTATGTTCTTGCACTCCTCGTTCTCTGCCCCCTGACCCATTTCTTATTGATGAGAGATCATTGATGGCTTTCCTCCCCCCCGGGGTGCGGCATGCAAATCGCCCGACGTCTGAGAAGATGTCCTGATGCCCGGGGGGATAGTTTTGCAAAACCGTTGGATACTAATGGTCGGGAGTTATAAGGCCGGGATGTAAAATTATTGCCCGAAAATCGGATGACCTGGAAAAAAATACTCACCGTAACCGTTTCTTGGAGTAAAGGGGTTAACGCCTGAAGCACAGAATGACCACGAATATCCGGCTATAATTCAACTATTTTCTCCCATGTCCAGATAATTGCAGAGAGGTGGCACGATAGGTGCTCTTAATAAAAGAAACTCGTTAAAGGAGGCAAGTGGAATGGAAAAAGAATCCCTCGGTGGGACATGGGGATTGGCATTGATCATGATCGTTCTGGCTTCGTGGATCTTCTACCGATATCTCTCACCGAAATCGTGGAGGGAATGGAAGAGTGCGGGACTGGTTCACGCGTTCATCATAGCCCTCTATGTAGAAATGTATGGTTTTCCACTCACCATATATCTTCTCAGTGCGGTCTTCAAAATAGACATTCCGTGGGTCCACGCGAACGGACATCTCTGGTCATTCTTCATCAAGGAGGGGACAGCTGCCGCGATGATCGAGATGTTTCTGGGATTTGCGGTGATATTTTCCGGCATCTATTTGATTGCGGTAGCCTGGCAGAGGGTTTACGCCGCCTCACGGGAGAAGAGGCTGGTTACCGATGGCCCTTACTCCATAATCAGGCATCCCCAGTATACAGGAATTTTTCTCGTTGTCGTGGGACAGCTTATTCACTGGCCGACTCTCATAACGCTCATCCTGTCGCCGATGATATTTTTCGTCTACTACCGCCTTGCCCGGAAAGAGGAACGGGATATGCTGGCAATTTTCGGAGAGGGGTACCACAGGTATATGGAGCATGTTCCCATGTTCGTTCCCAGACTGGATGATCTGAAGTCAATCTGGCTTCAAAGGGAGGAAGCGGCGTAGGGGGAAGCTGTCGTGCGTACATTGATTGCTCAATTTTTCAAGGGTATGGAAGTATGGCACGGACACGTTCCCGATCTGGTCGATCAACTGGCGAGCGGATGGCCAGGTCATAGAAAAATATAAATTAGAGGTTTGGAAATGGAAAGACTGGTCGTTTTACTGGACGATTATACGGCCCGGCTTTACCGGGAGACATCCTTCTGAAAAACTATCCCCTTTACTTTTCCCTCCCAACATCCCTTCTTTAAACCCCAAAAGGCCCTCCCAGAGGGCCTTTCCTGTTTTTACGTCCCCCGCCATAGGGTGTGAAATAATTTTACGCTCCACCCACCAAACAGCGAAAACATTATTCAGTTGCGGCAACCTTTTCCGTGTGACTGTTTTCCACGATTACGAGATAACCCATTGATTTTGACAGGTTACATTTTTCAGCCTCATATCCCTTCGCGGGCATACATCGTGCACAGATGAGAAGATGATAACCGGTGATGGAGTGAAAGAAATGAAATTGATAGGCAGACTCCTCTCTTTTTGGCTCCGGAACAGCCGATGGTCGCTGTCGCTGGCACTCGTGTTTGCTCTGGTGGTAGCTGGGCTGCCGGCTTCCGGGTTCGAATACGGTGAGGTTGCAACCGGCACATCTTCCAAAAGCGTGGATAACTACCGGTTTGCCAGAGAACCGGTATATACGGATAACGGTGTGCCGGATGGAGAACTGGTCGGGAGAGACTATTTTCCCCTCTACGGTAGCAGGGAAGAGAGGATTTTCAAACCCTGGTTGAGAGTTTTCTCCACCCGGAGAAAGGTCCGGTTTTCACTTGAACCTGGATTACGGGGAAATCGGAGGGTATCACGGTGAAAATTTCCGTCCTC
>WVXK01000108.1:2833-6678 GCA_011773515.1 Deltaproteobacteria bacterium | reverse complement strand
GCTCGGTTAGAATAGGAGTCAAGGGAATGACCTGCGCTTCCAGCGTATCGAAGATCGAGGGGACTCTCACCGCTGCTCCGGGAGTAATGAGTGCATCAGTTAACCTGGCAACCAGGGAGGCAACGGTGGAATATCTCCCCACTGAAACCGATCTGGAAGCGATCGGTAAGGCGATAGAGTCCACCGGTTATCGGGCCGCAAAAGCGCCGGAGGGCGAAACCATAGAAAAAGAGGCTGAATATTGTTTTGATTCCGAAATCGGCAAATAAGAGTGGATAAGAAAATACCGATTATCTCTGCTTGATGAAAAGAGGAGGGATGATGAAGGTCACTGGCTGGCAGGGTCGGCCTCATTTTTTCAGTTTCACACGGTCACCCGTGAAAGAAAGGAGGGACAGGTGATGAAAAGACCGGTTGTTTTGGCCATAATGGTAATATCCCTTTACGGATGTTCTCAAGTACAGGTCAGGGATGTAAGAGCCACGAATGCATCGAATCTGCGAAAGCTCCAAATCGGAATGAGCAAGGGGAAAGTGGTGGAAATCATGGGGACAGGTACGGAAAAAGTAAAAGAGGAGGTTTACTACCAGGGATTTTTAGCAGGCTATCGCGAACTGGAAGTGCAAAACCCATACAGAACCGAGATTAAGAAGATCGGAAACAGAACCTATGAAGTTCTATATTACTATGCAAATGTTTTCGGAATGCGTATGGGATACTGGGATGCGAGTTACCGGGAAAGGAAAGTTACGGATAACATGTTGACGCCCCTGGTTTTCGAGGGAAATACATTAATCGGGTGGGGGTGGGAGTTCGTTCGAGAACGAGTTCTCGCAGAAGAAGATTTGACCGACAGGACGAACTGGATGCTGTGGGGGAGATAGGTAGCTTTGCCAGCCTCTGTCTACGACGGTTGCAGAGATCGCCCGGAACTGATAAGCGCTCATATTCGGTGTCCATTCATTCGAAGTGGAAGTTTCGGTATAAGTTTTCAGGGCTGTTTCTGCCCGTGGAATCCTGATATGTTCTGTATATGCTTCGTTTCTAAACCATCTGATGGATGGTATAACCTTCCATTAACTCTCCTATCGTAATAATTGCTTTTTCCCGAACTTCGGTTGGCACATTGAAAAACTTTATTTCGACTTTATTTCCTTCTTTTACCCTCAACGAAAAAAGGTCCAGGTCAATGCCAACGGAGAGGATGATCCTGTTTTCGACTACGGTGACAAAATATTTCTCCTGGATAGCCTTTATCCTCTTTTTCTCAAAATCTTCCCTGTTATATAAAAAAGAAGCCAGCGCTTCAATTGCCCCAGCGCATTCGTCTATACCAATGCGAAGCGGGTTTGCTGAAAAGTGGAATAGTGAAGGATCGGGCCAATCAACCCCGTAATAGTAGTTTAAAAAACCTGATCTTTCCCTGTCTATCCTCTCAATCTTTTCCTCTGCGTGGAGTGAGTTTATACCTTCTTTCACTATTACGTATTTCACCCTTTGCTTTAAGTTTCCTGAGACGAGTATGTCGAGGACTCCGGGAACATCTCTGAAAACATCGAAAGAGCCTCTTCCCAGTATCAGTACATTCCCGTCTACTGCGAAAGAAAGTATCGATTCTTTCAAGAGGTTTTTCCAGATTCTCAGATCGACCGTTATTCGTTCGATAATACCCGGTGCTTTTTCAGCGATGACCTTTTCAGCGATTTGTTGTCCGGCAATATCTATGAGTTTATTCTCGATTTCTTTCCGCGCGATTATCCTATAATCCAGTACTTTGGAGATTTTTTCCGCTACTTCCTCTCCTCCTGCCCCGTACTGTCTCGAAATGGTAATTACACCCATTTTTACCTCCCTTTGAGATTGCCGGTTATCTGGTACGATTAAATTCTACAAACTGTAAAAGTTAAAGTCAATAACAACTTTAATCCGGTTTGCGGTCGGTTTTTCTATCAACATTCCTATTTGGCCGACCTTTTTTTCGCCTCTTCGATCGATCCAAATTACAGGGGGAAAACATGGTAGAGATTTTAAAAAGGGATGATCAACCGCCAGCCTTTCAGAATGAAGAATCGGTAACATTATGCTCTTGCTTTCCCCGTTAGAAATCAATCATTATAAGAGACACATACAATGAACGAACCTGGAAAGAGAGTGGAATTGACGGAGACGAAGACCGTTAAAAAGCGAACCTGGTTTGGTTTAACCGGGAGCGTCACCATCGGGCCTGATTTTATGCACAAGGCCGGCCTGGAGGGCTTCGAGGTTCCCCATCCTCCCGTATTTAACTTGGTGTTACGCAAGGGATTGCCGGAAAATGCAAGGTATGCTCTGACGTTGACCCACGAATTCGGCCATTTGCAAACTGCGCCTCTCATACTGCTTTACACGGGGGTGATGCTTGCTATACATGTCGGGTCGGGCCGGGCCAGTGTGCCGGGAATTATCCTCGTCTTGATCGGTTCGCACGCTTTCTGGGAAATTATAACGGAGCTGTACACGGTTACTAGAGACTCCCGATTTTACCGCGAGTCCTATGAAACGGTAACGAGGATCCCACGGATTATCTTCTGGATCGTAACGAGCGCACTTACAATCTCGGGGTGGTTCGGCCCCGTGTAATGAAAGTTCCCCCGGTCACGGTTGAACGTGTAAATTTTTTTCCCATTCTTTTTTGACGATCGGTCAAATATTTTCCAGCAGGTGAGATCATTTTGGTTGCTCAATTTCCCTCCTATTATTATAAAAGTATTCAATTTCAACACATTACGTGCTGTATTCTGAAAGCTTGATCATCTGGCACGACCTATGCATCAGAAGAAGGTACCTTTCAAAGGAGGTGAAAAAATGACAGGCGGATGGTTGACTGTTCTGCTGATCGGTGGGTTGCTCTTCCTCATGTATCTGAACAGCGGATGCTGCGGCGGTCACGGGAAAGATAAGAATAACAGCGGAGATCACAAAAGATCCTCTCATGGACATCACTGATTACGGGATAACGACGACCGGAGGAGTGCTGATCCATTTTCTCCGCAGTTCAGATAGATGATATTTAGACAGGAAAAGGAGGTGATTTTCGTGGCGCGGTTCATGATCCCGAGGGTGGCCCACTGCGGTGAGGGACACTCTCGTCAGTCCTGGACATGACGTTAAACTGTCCACCAATTTTTTAAGAGGAGGTGTTTTTAATGCGTAATCTGAGTATAAGGTCTGTTGGATTAACTGCCGGGCTGTTTCTGAGTATCACCTATGTGATCTGTGTGGTTTTTGATCTTATCTTCCCAGGACTGGCGATGTATCCGGTCTGGGAGAGGCTCCTGCCCGGTTTCAAATGGTTGACCCTGTGGACGTTCCTGCTCGGATTCGTGGAAGCGTTCCTCTATGGTATTTACTTTGCGCTTATCGTTGTTCCCCTGTATAACCTCTCCGGCGGGAGGATCGGCGTCAGGAAAGCTAATTGAACAGGAAATTTCAATTGCGAGGAAGAGGAGAATGCCATGAAATGCCCGAGATGCAACGGTTTGATGATATATGAGAGAGACCGGGACATTATGGGAGTCTTTGATGCCGGTGACCTGCCCCCCAAAAACTGATCCAGGTGTTATGTGAGGATTTTGGGAATGATTCTTACCGAGGAGGCAGGTCATGAGCAGGAAACGATTCACCCCTGAACAGATCGTCAAGAAGCTCCGGGAAGCAGAGATCCTCATCAACAAGGGACAGAATGTGGCGGAAGTTATCCGGAAGCTCGGTGAATCTGAACAGACCTGCTACCGCTGGCGGAAAGAATACGGTGGTATGGGAGTGGAGCAGGCAAAGAGGCTGAAGGAACTGGAAAAAGAGAATGC
>WVXK01000108.1:0-2779 GCA_011773515.1 Deltaproteobacteria bacterium | reverse complement strand
GCCTGCTCGTCTCTGGGAGTTTCTGAGCGGAGAGCCTGCCGGGCACTGGGGCAACCGAGCCCGACCCGGGCTACCACGGGTTGCGATACGTGGAAGCCTTCGGCAACGCGGCGTTCATCCTGAAAGCGAGGCTCCAGCTGATGCGGGACATCGGGCCCGCCATGAGCCCTTTCAACGCCTTCCTCTTCCTTCAGGGACTCGAGACGCTCCACTTGAGGATGGAGAAGCACCACAATAATGCCCTAAAGGTGGCAACGTATCTGAGTAGCCACCCGAAAGTTTCCTGGGTGAACTATTCCGGGTTCGAGGATCACCCGACCCACGAGCTCGCAAAGAAGTATCTGGACGGAGGATTCGGCGCTATAGTGGGCTTCGGCGTGAAGGGAGGATACGAAGCCGGCAAAACATTCATCGATAACGTTAAGCTCCTCTCCCTCCTTGCTAATATCGGGGATGCGAAGAGCCTGGTCATCCATCCCGCAAGCACCACACATCAGCGGCTCAACCCCGAGGAGCAGCTCGCTGCCGGGGTGACTCCGGAATTCGTGCGCCTTTCCATCGGTATCGAAGGGTTAGAGCCATATTCCCTCGACTCGGACAACAGGGAGGATTTCAGGAGGACTTACCATGGGTTCGTGTCCTGGGCTTATCAAATTTTTATTACCTGAGAAGTATTGAAAATTTATTGTTGAACACGGCTAATGATGATTTGCCAAGAGGTGAACAAGGGGATAGGGCTATCGACTTTATACATGCGAAAAAAATTCGCAGGAAATGGTCAAATCGGTTATATATTTTACACCAAATTCGATCAAACTCTTGGATTCTGAGTCTAATCAATAAAAAATACCATCAAATATCAACGCTTTATCTTCTGAGTATGGTGGCCGTGTCTTTTGGCATTTTCGTTGCTTAAGTATCGTATAGGTTTACACGGAGCCCATGATNNNTGGGATATTTTTTACAACGGTAAACAAAAACTCTGTGGAAAGGATGGTTGTCATGGAAGAGAACAAATTGTCCAATCAGTTTGAACCCGTTTTCCCATATGATCCCGTATGCGGGAAAAAGCCGGGTATCGAGCCCTTTCGTTACTCACTCGGGTGGAAAGGCCAGACCTACGGGTTCTGCACCCGTGAATGCAGGGAGACCTTTTTAAGGAATCCTGACCTGTTTGCCTGGTACCGGAGCGAAAGTGGGAGAAGGATTTTTGTTAGATAGAATTTTGAAGATTTCTGCAATAATAGTTTAGGGGATTATAAATTATTGAAAGGAAAAAGTGTTGAGAATATTTTTATTTCAGAAGTCTTTTGTTATTCTCCTCTCAGTTCTGATCTTATTCCACGGTGGGAAATTGTACAGTGGGGAAGCTATGCCTTTCCACCTGAAGGTTGTCGACTCCGCGGGGAAAGAGACGACCCTTGAAAATCTCAGAGGAAGGAAAGTTGTTCTCGTCGTCTACACGTCATCCATGTCGGATTGTAAGAGGCATTTAGAGAGATTTGTCACGTTGTCTGAGGATTTTATGGGAGAAGATGTTCTTTTTTCCATCGTCGATATAACACCTCTCGGATATGAAGAATTTTTGAGTAATCTGCCCGACAATAAGGGAAACGCCATCTTCAGGAAGGATTTGGATGGAAATATTGCCCGTATCCTCGATGTTATATTTCTACCCACAACATTTTTCATATCAGAAGAAGGGGAGGTTCTCGAAAGGCACGAATCGCTGCATTTGTGGGATTCTACAGAGTTTAAAGTAAGTGTAAAAAAGTTTATCGAAGCCGGGAGCTGAGTTCAGCGGTATACAAATACTATTATTTTACAGGTAGAGTCGATGAGAAAATTAAATCCAGCAGTGAGAAATGTCATAGTTTTGATCTTTTCTTTATTGGTCGTCGCAGCTTTATATTTTTATTTAAGGCACGGAAACACGATGCATAAAGGCATTTCAGAGAGCTTGATGAAGCATGTCAACGTGCGTGTGTCCGATGACTATGTCAGGTACTTCGGCCGGATTCCCGACGCGGGGATGGTCGATTGTGAGGGGCTCGTCATCTATTACCCTGAAAAAGGGGGGGACTCTTTCGTTCCCTACCCTTTCTTCGTGACGACACCGGAGGAGAAGGAAACGCTCATCGCCAGGACCATGATTGCAGGCCTTCCATCGCGGGCGATGGGGAAATATGTCAAGCCGATATACCAAGGGTGGGGGGAACTTGAGGAAATTTCCGTTACCGGTAAAACCCTCAGTATTTCAATAAAGGCGGGAATAATTCCCAAAAAGGAGGAGCTCGCCGATACAGCCCGTGCATTTTTCATTACTTACAAGCAGTTCTACGGCGAGCTGGAAAAGGTGATACTGAATGCGGGTAGCGGAGAAAAAGTGGAAATGGCTTCCCCGGGGATAGCCGTTCGGGAGCCTGGCCCGCCGGTGATACTCGATGCTTTTCTAGTCAGGCACGCCCACGGGGAAGAGGAGAATTCTCAAGAATTGAGGATCCTCTTTGACAGGCCGGTGATGATAAGGGACCTTGCGATCGAGAAAGCTGGTGGAAAAAGGATTGAGGGCAAGGCCTATCTCGCGGAGTTTTCGATGGCCGGGATTATTGAACATGTCGGGGAGAAGGCCTTTGTGGAGGGAGATCGTTTCACGATCCGATACGATATCCACGATTATCTGGACAGAAAGGGCGAGGGGGAGATGAGTTTTACCGCGAGGGTCGAGGTTCACTCCGGGTAGATCGAGCATTTTCCGCCGCTTTTCGGCTGATTTCCT
>WVXK01000107.1:3119-6261 GCA_011773515.1 Deltaproteobacteria bacterium | reverse complement strand
AGGACGGTAAACGCCTGCCATATAGACTCGTAGAGGCCGGCTTTTTTGATCTCCTCCTCGGCGATGGCGTCGGCCTCCCTGAGCTTCTCGATGTGCTCTACTTCTACCTCCCCGATGATTCTCACGGCAAGCCCCGGGCCGGGAAAGGGATGACGGGAAAGAATGTTTTCCGGTATGCCAAGCTCCCGGCCCACATTCCGGACTTCGTCCTTGAACAGCTCGCGGAGGGGTTCTACCAGCTTGAGATCCATTGTTTCGGGGAGCCCCCCCACGTTGTGGTGTGATTTTATGGTGGCCGACGGGCCTTTGAACGAGACGCTCTCGATAACATCGGGATAGAGGGTCCCCTGGGCCAGGAACTCAATGTCTTTGAGTTTGCCTGCCTCATCTTCAAAGACCCTGATGAATATCTCGCCGATGATCTTTCTTTTCATTTCCGGATCGCTCACCCCTTTCAGGGCAGTGAGAAACCGTTCCTCGGCATCGACGTAGATGAGGTTCAAGCCGATCATGTCCCTGAATATGCTGACGACTTCCTCCACCTCTCCCTTTCTGAGAAGACCGTTGTTCACAAAAATGCAGTGAAGCCTGTCCCCGATCGCGCGGTGGAGCAAAACGGCGGTTACCGATGAGTCGACGCCTCCTGAAAGGCCCAGGACGAGACCTGAATCGCCCACGCTTTCCTTGATCTTTGTGATGGTCTGTTCTATGAACGAGCCCATGTTCCACTGCTTTTTGGCCCCGCACACGTTCGTAATAAAGTTGTCGATTATCTTGACGCCGGAGGGCGTATGGACAACCTCCGGGTGGAACTGGACGCCGTAGATGGTTCCCGCTCCATTTCTAATTGCCCCGAAGGGGGAGTTTTTTGACTTTGCTATTGGATAGAACTTGTCGGGGAGCACCTCTACCTTGTCTCCATGGCTCATCCAGACGGACAATCTCCCATCGCTGATAAAATCCTCGAGTTCTGATAGAAGGGGATCATCATCGTCTATCTCTATCTCGGCATACCCGTATTCTCTCGCTGCGGAACCGGCAACCCTGCCTCCGAAAAGATCGGTTATCAGCTGCATTCCGTAGCAGATACCGAGAACGGGAACCCCCAGGGAAAACAGGTCCATGGAAACTCTCGGCGCCCCGTTATCGTAAACGCTGGCCGGCCCCCCGGAGAGAATGATCCCCTTCGGTTCGAAATCCTTTATGGTATCGAAGGAAATGTTGAAGGGGTGTATCTCGCTGTACACCGACAATTCCCTCACCCTCCTTGCGATCAGCATGGTGTACTGGGAACCGAAGTCAAGGATCAAAATTTTATCCATGATCGGACCTCGTCATTTATCTATCCAGTAGTTGGGTGCCTCTTTCGTTATGATCACGTCGTGGACGTGGCTCTCCCTGAGGCCGGCGTTGGTAATCTTGATGAAGATCGCTTTTTTCTTCAGGTCCTCGAGGTCTTCCGCCCCCACGTACCCCATGCCTGCCTTCAGCCCCCCGACNNGGGGCCCCGGTAGGGAACGCGGCCTTCTATGCCTTCGGGGATGAGCTTGCTTTCTCCTTCAACATCTGCTTGAAAGTAGCGTTCCTTGCTCCCTTTTTTCATAGCCCCGATGGATCCCATCCCCCGGTATATTTTGTACGATCTGCCCTGGAAGAGGACGATCTCACCGGGGGACTCATCGGTCCCGGCGAAAAGAGAGCCTATCATCACCGAAGACGCACCGGCGGCGAGAGCTTTCGGTATATCGCCGGAGTATTTTATGCCGCCATCGGCAACGATGGGAATGTTCTGTTTGGCCGCTGCGGAAGCACAGTCCATGATGGCTGAAATCTGCGGCACCCCTACTCCCGCCACGACCCTGGTGGTGCATATCGACCCGGGTCCGACGCCCACTTTTACACAATCGATGCCCGCCTTGATCAGCGCAAGCGTCCCCTCTCCCGTGGCCACGTTGCCTGCCATCAGGGGTATCTCGGGATGTCTCTTTTTAATTCCCTTTGCCGTTTCTATCACGAATTTGGAGTGTCCGTGAGCGGTGTCGACGCAGAGAATGTCGACACCCGCCTTCAGAAGCCTCGCCACCCTCTCCTCGGTATCGGGACCCGTCCCGATTGCTGCGCCAACACGCAGCCTCCCCAGTTCATCCTTGCAGGCGTGCGGGTACTTCTTTATCTTTATGATGTCCTTGATGGTGATCAGCCCCTTTAACATGTAGTCGTCGTCGACAACGAGCAGCTTTTCAATTCTGTGCTTGTGGAGGATCTCTCTTGCCTCATCGAGCGTCGTGCCAACCGGCACGGTCACCAGGTTTTTGCTCGTCATCACATTTTTTACGGGCTGGTCGAAATTCGTCTCGAATCTCAGATCCCTGTTTGTCAATATTCCTTTGAGCTTCCCTTTCTTCGTTACCGGGACTCCGGAGATGCTGTAGCGATTCATCAGCTCGAGTGCCTCGTGCACCTTCCCCTCGGGTGAGATGGTAATCGGATCGACGATCATTCCCGATTCGGACTTCTTGATCCGGTTTACCTCGTTTGCCTGCTTTTCCGGCGTGTTGTTCCTGTGAATGATCCCCATACCTCCCTCCCGTGCGATGGCAATGGCAAGCTGTGACTCCGTAACCGTATCCATCGCAGCGGATATGATGGGAATGCTCAGCCGAATCGATTCCGTGAGGCGGGTCGAGACATCGACATCCCGGGGAAGTATGCTCGAACTTCTAGGAAGCAGGATAACGTCGTCGAAGGTAAGCGACTCTTCAAATTTTTGTTTCTTCATAAACCTCTCCTTTTATTTTACCCTTCTTCAGTGCCTGGATAATACCCTCGAGAAGGCTGCCGTCCGAAACGACTGTTTCCCGGGCCGAGAAAGCATCCATGACTTCCTCCGCCACCACCAGCCCGGGTACGATCAAAAATTCCCTTCCCTTCTCCATTCCCCTGATGGCGAGCCTCTCATTACCGGAAAGGGAAAAGAGTTTTCTGGCAAGTTTTTTAAGGGTGTCCCTTGAAATGATCGTTCCATTGATCTTATCGGGATCGTACACGGTCATCTTCCTGGCGACAGCTGCAATCGTCGTGTAGGTCCCTGCGGTCCCTATTATCCTGTCGGCCCTTTTCAACGCCCTTTTCGATTTCACCG
>WVXK01000107.1:2707-3074 GCA_011773515.1 Deltaproteobacteria bacterium | reverse complement strand
TCCGGCTCCCGCTCCTCATGATCTCGGTACTTCCTCCTCCGATATCCACCATGACGCTGTTTTTTGCTACCGTATCACCCAGTGCGTCCCTAATTCCTTCGCAGGTGAGGCGGGCTTCTGTCCCGGCGTCTATGACGGTCAATTTGATTCCCGTTCGCCTCCTGACCTCTTCTATGAATTCGAGGGCGTTTCTAGCTTCTCTGAATCCCTGGGTGGCAGCTGCAAAATAACGGTCCACCTTATTCCGTCTCATTGCCCCGGCACATCTTGAAAGAGCATCGATGGAAGACTTCATCTCGATGTGTCCAAACTTCTGTGCCTTCGCAAGGTTAGATCCAAGCTTCGTTATCCATTTTTGCCGATAAAG
>WVXK01000107.1:360-2574 GCA_011773515.1 Deltaproteobacteria bacterium | reverse complement strand
GATCCCCTGCCTATCCTGGCGCCGTCAAGTATTGTTGAGCCTATTCCAACGAGACACCTGTCCTCCACGGTGCAGCCGTGCAAAACGACGTTGTGCCCGACCGTCACTTCGCTTCCTATGATGAGGGGAAAAGCATCGGTAACTACGTGAAGGGTCGAATTGTCCTGAACGTTCGTCCGGCCCCCGATTACTATGGAGTTCACGTCGCCCCTAACGACGGTTCCGAACCAAATGCTTGCATCATCGCCGATGGCGACATCTCCAATGATCACGGCTGTTGGAGCTATATATACATTTCTGCCAACAACAGGGGTTTTGCCCCTGAATTGAATTATCATGCAGTTTTCCTTGCGGGTTTTTATCTTCTTATCAAGATGCCCACCGATTGCCCAGGCGGTATAGAGGAAAATTTCAGCGCCTCAGTATGGTGAAATTATAAAACAGATTGCCCTCAAAATTGAAATAGAAATCAGATAAACCTGCGTGCCCTATCCGAATAAAAGATCGGAACCGGCAGAAAGACAGGTGAAGGTGATACGGCACACCCTCTCATTCCCTATTTTTGCCGGTACCGTATCACGAGCGGTGAGCCGCGGAAATCGAAGTTCTCCCTGATCCTGTTCGACACGTAGCGGTTGAACGACTCCGGAACCCGCCCGGGGTCTTTCACGAATACAACGAAAGAAGGGGGAGCTACCCCCGTCTGGGTAATGTAATAGGCCCTGTTGGGCCTTCTCGATCCGGGTATCGTGACATTATAGAGAAACTTCTCCGCTTTCCTGTTGAGTTCCGACGTCTTTACCCGCTTCACGTACTGGTCGAAGACCCCGATAACAGCCCTCAAAAGCTTTCTCATCCCCTTGCCTTCCAGGGCAGACACGGGCACGGAAGGCACGAATGAGGCAAACGTGATCGAATCGCTGACTTGGAGCAAGGCTTCCGGCAAAGATCCCTCGCCGAGGAGGTCTGTCTTGTTTAGCGCTATGACTGCTCCCCTGTTTTCTTTCAGTATGTACCTCAAGATCTGCTGGTCATTGTGGGTGACTCCGCTCCCCGCATCGATTACGAGCACGGCGATGTTGGATTTCTTTATGCTGTCTATCGACCGGATGGACATTATCTTCTCGACGGGGTCAGCGGTTTTCCTTCTCGGCCTGATACCGGCCGTGTCCACGAGAACGATTTTTCTCTCGCCAAGTAAAATCTCCATGTCTATCGAGTCTCTCGTGGTACCGGGTATGGGGCTTGCGATGATTCTTTCCTGCCCTGTCAGAGCATTTATGAGGGTCGATTTCCCCACGTTTGGCCTCCCCACGATGCTTACCCTGCAGAATGGCTCAACCCCTTCGCTAACGGGTTTTCTCTCTCCGATCCTCTTCGCAATTTCCTCCATCAGCTCCAAAACGCCCGTACCATGCTCCGCCGATACCTCGTGATAGCTCTTGATCCCGAGTTCATACAGGAGGGGGACAAATTCCGTGTGTTTTTTATGATCGATCTTGTTCAGGGCGACGATATACTCTTTCCCTTTCTCCCGCATCATGTGGACGATCTCGTGGTCTATCGTTGAGATCCCCTCTTTGCCGTCAAAAAGCAAAACCAGCAGATCGGACTCGTCTATCGCGCGCATGACCTGCCGCCTGATGAGAAGCGCCAGCTCTTCATCGGAATCGGGATCAAAGCCGCCCGTGTCGATGAGCTCAAACCTCCTTCCCTGGAAGCTCACCTTTTCCGTTATAAAGTCCCTCGTTATCCCCGGCCTGCCGAAGGTAAGGGCTTTCCTCATCCCGATCATTTTGTTGAAAAGCGTCGATTTCCCGACGTTCGGCCTGCCGATGATTGCTACTCTGAAAAGACCATCCATAAAAACGCCCCCTGCGTCCCGTGGGCCGTCGTCAATCAATACCCGAGCCTTTTGAGAAGCCGCTCTTTTCTGCTCCAGCCCTTTTCCACCTTGACCCGCAGCTGGAGGAAAACCCTCTTCCCGAAGAGCTCTTCCATCTCCTTTCTTGCGGCGGTGCCGACCTTTTTCAGAAGCGATCCACCCTTGCCGATGACGATCCCTTTCTGGGAATCGCGCTCGACGTAGATGTATGCAAGGACCGAAACGATGTCTTTTTCCGTGTCAAGTTTTATCTCTTCCACCATGACTGCCGTGCTGTAGGGAACTTCCTCCTTGAGGAAGGAGTAAAGTTTCTCCCTGACGATTTCCTT
>WVXK01000107.1:0-326 GCA_011773515.1 Deltaproteobacteria bacterium | reverse complement strand
GGGAGCCTTGCGAAAAAGTATTCCAGCACGCCGTCGATCCCGAATCCCTCGGCAGCGTTCGTATCGAATATGTGTTCATAATCACAACGCCCTGTCATCCACGTGATTATCTTCTCACGGTCCGCGACGGTCATGAGATCGATCTTGTTAATGGTAAGGACTTTCGTAAGTTTGCTCTTATTGAGAGCTTCGGTAACGAGCTCCTCCTCGTGGGCAAAGCGGAAAAGGTTGTTGTCCGTCATGTGGAGGACGAGGTCGCAGTCTTCCATAACGGCCATCGCCTCTTTCACCATATACCTGTTGAGCGCCGTTTTCGGGTCGTGGAT
>WVXK01000106.1:818-1045 GCA_011773515.1 Deltaproteobacteria bacterium | reverse complement strand
ATCGAAGCCTTTGCCGGCCAGCCCTCAGCAGAGATAAATCCGGCAGATGCCGAAAAACTCGGCGCCAAAGCGGGTGATTTGATTCGGCTCACCTCCCGCCGCGGGGAAGTGATCGTAGCCGCGGATGTGACGGAACGCACGGCTCCGGGCATCATCTTCCTCACTTTCCATTACCGTGAGGCCGCCGCCAACTTGCTGACAAATGACGCCCTCGATCCCTATGCCAA
>WVXK01000106.1:0-779 GCA_011773515.1 Deltaproteobacteria bacterium | reverse complement strand
CCTGAGGGGGAAGCCGCCGGTTTCCCCCTCAGACTCCCCTCCCGGTCTTCTCGGCTTTTCCATTTTCGCCTGCCAGGCGAAAAAGAGAAACCAAGAAAAGCGGGTGAGGGGGTCTGGGGGACGAACCGCTGGCTCGTCCCCCAGGATTTTTGCGGTTGGGCAGTTATATGCCAGAACTCTTTCGTCTAACATCTCTGCAGGAAGCCCGGCGGCGGCTTGAAGACAACCTGCCGCAAGAATTGCGGCAGGGCCGGCTTGGTATTGAGGCGATTCCCTTGACCGGGGCTTGCGGCCGCGTTCTTGCCGAGGACATCATATCCCCCGTTGATTTGCCCCCCTTTGGCCGTTCCATCATGGACGGGTTCGCCGTCCGCGCGCAGGATACTTTCGGCGCAACTGACGGACTGCCCGGGCAACTCACGGTCATTGGTGAAGTGAAAATGGGGCAGCCGGCCGGCGTGAGTATCACTCCAGGTCAGGCCGCGAAGATTCCCACCGGAGGAATGCTCCCCGATGGCGCGGACGCGGTGGTAATGGTCGAACATACACAACCTTGGGATGAAAACACCATCGAAGTTGTCCGCGGTGTCGCCCCAGGTGAAAATATTATCAGGGTGGGGGAGGATCTGAGCAAGGGCGAGGTGATGCTGAGGGCAGGCCGGAGATTGAGGCCCCAGGATTTAGGCGCGCTCGCCGGAGTCGGCATCCTCTCCATTGAGGTATATCGAAGACCCCGCCTGGGTCTTCTTTCCACCGGAAATGAAATCATCCCTCCCGAC
>WVXK01000105.1 GCA_011773515.1 Deltaproteobacteria bacterium | reverse complement strand
TGTTGAAGATGGTGTTAGAGGGGCGAGCGACGTTGAGAGAGGCAACCGAGCGGATGGAGGTAAGTTATCGCCATGCCAAGCGGTTAAAGGGCGTTGTGGCACGGGATGGACCCAGGGGGCTGGTTCATGGCAATACGGGAAGAAGGCCAGCCAATGCCGTTGGTATGGATGTGAGGCAAAGGGTAATGGAGCTATCTCGAACTCACTATGCCTCTTTTAACGACACCCATTTCACCGAGAAGCTTGGAACAGGTGAAGGGATTCGGATCAGTCGGGAGACGGTCAGAAAGATTCGCAGGCAGGCGGGGATGTTACCCAAGCGGCGCAGACGGCCTCCCCGGCATCGATCTCGTCGGGCTCGAAAGCCTCACGAGGGGATGATGGTCCTGTGGGATGGCTCTGTTCATCGGTGGTTTGGGGCCGAATATCCCCCGTGTTGTCTGATCGCAGCCATGGATGATGCGACCAGCCGGTGTTTAGTGGTGCGGTTTTTCCCCTTTGAGTCTTCCCAGGGATATCTCTGGGTATTGCGGAAGACGATAAAGCAGTATGGAATCCCCCTTTCGATCTACCAGGATCGTCACNNGATCGTCACTGGACGCTCGAGGAGCAGCTTCGGGGGAAGCAAGATCCCACCCAGGTGGGATGGGCTCTCCAAGAGTTTGGTATCGAGCCCATCTATGCCCTTTCCCCTCAGGCCAAAGGGCGGATTGAGCGACTGTTTGGGACCCTCCAGGATCGGCTCATTGCAGAACTCGAAAGGGCTAGTATCACAGATATCCCAGACGCCAATCTCTTCCTGGAAGGCTTTTTAGAGGCCTATAACAAGCAATTCAGCCGAGTTTCCGAAAAACCCCACAAGGCCTGGCGCTCTGTGGCTCGGGGAGTGAATATCGATCGGATCTGCTCGTTCCGCTATGAGGCCACGGTGGGAAATGACAACACGGTTCGGCTCGGGGGCATCGTCATTGATATCCCTCCAGGCCCCCACAGGGCTTCTTATGCCAAGGCGCGGGTCGAAGTGAGGCAATTGCTCGATGGCAGCTGGAGAATCTATTACCAGGGAAACAAGATCGCCCTACACCAGGCAACCGACCTCCGAGAGCCCATAAGAGCCCTGAAGAGATCAAAGACCAGAAAAAAGGCTGCAAGCCCCTACAGCTGGGTCTATGCAGCCTCGGCTTCACAATATTCACCCTAAAAAAAGGGGACATATTCGCTCTGCACTTAAGGGGACAATTTGCCTTTGCTTAAACA
>WVXK01000104.1:428-1132 GCA_011773515.1 Deltaproteobacteria bacterium | reverse complement strand
TGACCTGCCCCCCTGATATCGGTCCAGGTATTGTGTTAAAATTGTCCTGGACAGAAGGAGGAGGATATGGGCAGGAAACGCTACACACCGGAGCAGATCATCACCATGCTCCGTGAAGCCGAAGTTCTGCATAGTCAGGGATTCAAAATGGCAGATGTCTACCGGAAGCTGGGGATCTCTGCACAGACGTATTGCCGCTGGCGCAAGGAGTACGGAGGTATGAGGGTGGATCAGGCCAAACGCTTGAAGGAGCTTGAGAAGGAGAACGCGAGGCTGAAAAAGCTGGTGGCAGAGCTTTCCCTGGAAAACGACATTCTCAAGGAGGTGAACCGGGGAAACTTCTGAGCCCGGCCAAGAGAAGCCGGGCGGTTGATCATGTATGTGAGAAGCTGGGTGTTTCACAGCGCAGAGCCTGCACGGTCTTGGGTCATCCGCGTTCCACCCAGCGGCATATCCGGAAGGTAGCGGAGGATGAGGAGCGATTGGTAGGAAGGATCGTCACTCTAGCCAGTCAATACGGGCGCTATGGTTATCGCCGCATCGCAGCCTTGCTGAGGAATGAAGGCTGGAGAGTCAACCACAAGCGTGTGGAGAGGATTTGGAGGCAGGAAGGATTGAAAGTTCCTCAGAAGCAGCCCAAACGAGGGCGATTGTGGTTAACAGATGGATCATGTATCCGGCTCCGCCCTGAGAGGAAGGACCAT
>WVXK01000104.1:0-372 GCA_011773515.1 Deltaproteobacteria bacterium | reverse complement strand
ATCAGGCATCAGGATGTCTTGGATCAGTTATATGAGCTTTTCCTCAGACGAGGCACACCAGAACATATTCGTTCAGACAATGCGCCGGAATTCACCGCCAAAGCCGTAAGAAAGTGGCTGACGAATCTCGGAGTCAGAACCCTATTCATAGAACCCGGGAGTCCTTGGGAGAATGGATACGTAGAGTCGTTCATCGGGAAGCTGAGAGACGAGTTGTTGAATGGAGAGATCTTTGATACGCTTTTAGAAGCCAGCGTGGTTATTGAACGCTGGCGAAGGGAATACAATCGGTATCGACCTCACAGTTCTCTGGGGTATAGACCACCGGCTCCAGAGGCTATAAATTTCACTTTACAGGTGGTACATTGATGG
>WVXK01000103.1:6273-8031 GCA_011773515.1 Deltaproteobacteria bacterium | reverse complement strand
TCGCGCGCCCCGGTGAAGGCGCCCTTCTCGTGGCCGAAGAGCTCGCTCTCGATGAGGTCCTTCGGGATGGCCGCGCAGTTCACCGTGACGAGGGGCCCACGGAAGTTGGGGCTCCCGTAGTGGATGGTGGCGGCGAGCATCTCCTTGCCCGTGCCCGTCGCCCCGAGGAGCAAAACGGGGGTGTCGGGGCTCTTCGCCACCGTGTCGACGAAGCCCATCACGTCCTGGATGGCGTCGCTCTCGGCGATGAAGCAGGGGATGTGTTCCGTGAGGTATCTTTCCTGGAGGNNCTGAGACGGATCGTCTCCAGGGCGTTTTTGATGGTCATCTCCAGGCCCTCCATCTGGATGGGTTTCACCACGTAGTCGTGGGCGCCGAGCTTCATCGCCCTGATCACCGTGTCCACGTCCTCGTAGGCGGTGATCATGATGACCAGGACGCCGGGGTGCCGGCTCTTTATCTCCCGCAGGGCGTCGATCCCGCTCATGCCCGGCAGGCCGATGTCCAGGAGGACCAGGTCGGGCGGCTCCCCCTCCAGCGCCTCGATCGCGGGTTCCGCCTGGGAAAATGCCCGGACGCGGTAGTCGCCGCCGAGGGCCAGGGCGATCCCCTCACGAACCGTCGGCTCGTCGTCGACGATGTAGAGGGAGTACTCGATCATCTCGGCCTCTTCCTCCTCTCCACGGGTATGACAAGGGCGAACTTTGCCCCGCCCCATTCGCTCTCGGTAATGTCGATGCGGCCGCCGTGGTCGGTGATGATCCTGTTGCTGATGCTGAGGCCCAGCCCCGAGTTCTCGGCTTTCGTGGAGAAGAAGGGCTCGAATATCCTGTCCACGAGCTCATCCGGGATGCCCGGACCCGAGTCCGACACGGTGAGAAGGATCGTGTTGTTTTCCGCCCGGGTGGCGACCTTCACCTTCCGGGGCTCCTCCTGGTCTCTCAGGGCCTCGGCCGCGTTGGAGATAAGGTTCAGGAGGACCTGCTCGAATTGGTGCGGGTCCGTGTAGCACGGAGGAAGGTCGGGGGAAAGCTCCCGCTCCACCTGGACCCCGCTGCTTCGAAGCGAGACTAAGGAGAGGGTCAGCACTTCGTCGACGAGGGCGTTCACGTCGGTCAGGGCAAACCGGGTTTCCCCGGGCTTGGAGAAGTCAAGGGCCCTGCGCATCACCGACTCGATCTTGTTCGATGCAGCCTGGACCTGCGAGATGATCCCCTCGGCCGCGTCGTGTGCCCCGCAGTCGTCGATGATCCTCCTCAGGGTGGTGAGGTACACGTTGATCCCCGAGAGGGGGTTTCTGATCTCGTGGGCGATGCCGGCGGCAACGCGGCCCAGGGACGTCACCCTGTCCTTCATCACCATCTCCAGCTCCTTCGCGCGGGTGATGTCCATCATGTTGACGAGCGTCGCCCTCTGCCCCCGGTACTCTATCGTGCTCGCCCGGCAGTAGAGCCACCCCGTTTCGGGCCTCCCCTCCCTTTTTCCCGGGTTGTGGTATCTCAGTTCCTGCTCGATTGTTTTCCCGGTCCCCGACTCCACCCGTTCGATCATCTCGAGGAGCTGCTTGTCGTCCCCGCCGTGCAGCGCTTTGAGCGCCGACGGCTTCATCGGCGTATCGAAATGGCCGAGCATCCTGGCCAGTTCGGGGTTCCTGAAGACGATCTGCCCCCCCTGGACGATGAGGATGCCGGTGAGGGCGTTTGCCACCAGGTCCCGGAAACGCTCCTCGCTCTCCCTCATCGCTTCCGTGGCGCGCCT
>WVXK01000103.1:4949-6115 GCA_011773515.1 Deltaproteobacteria bacterium | reverse complement strand
CGTGCGGGCTCTGACTTGCCCTTCGAGCTCCCTCTGCCAGCCCTGTATCTTTCCCACCATGGAGTTGAAGGTTTCGGCCAGAAACCCTATCTCGTCGGCGGTGTCCGCCGGCGCCCGTGCGTCCAGGTCCCCCCTCTCGACCTTCGCTGCGGCCGCCGTGAGGGCGTCGATGGGCCGGAACAGCTTCTGCGCGAGGAAATAGGCCAATCCGAGTATGAGGAGAAAACCGGAAACGCCGAAGACGAGGTGAAACAGCAATTCTTCTTTGAGGGGGTGTAGAATTTCCGACACGTCCTGCTTTACCACCAGCCCCCAGCCGAGGTTTTCCGTGAGGCGGATGTGCCGGTACGCCGCGATGACCATCTCCCCCCGGTAATCCTTCGTTTCAATGTACCCTTCCATGCCGGATGCCGCCCGCGCTGCGGGCAGTGCCGTGACTTTCTGAACGAAAAGCCGGGGGGTGGAGCCGTCGGGCAAAGGATGTCTGAGGGGGTTCAGGAGTACTCCCTTCTCGCTGACCAGCGTCGCCTCACCCGTCTCGCCGAGCTCTTTCACGCTCCCGATCATCAAACCTGTCAGGGCATCAGTCGTTGCGTGTATGTGGACCATGCAGCCCACGGCGCCGCTCCCGCCTCCCTCTGCATCGAGGGGGTTTATCGGGCGCGAGATGTCGAGGTGAAAGGTGTCTTCGTGGAAGTGATACCCGATAGCCGTGCCCCGTGCGCCGGTATCGATGGTTTCCGTGAAGACTTCGCTCTTTGTGTGGGAAAGACCCAGCTCTCCCTCGTTGGTGGAGGAGATGATCCTGTCGGCTGCAAGGTCGACGATCTGGATGGATTCGTAGCTCTCGTAGGAGGAAGTCATCTGTTTGAGGTGCATGATGATGCTGCGGTACGTCGGCTTCTGCCGGAGTGCATCCCAGAGCGCATCCCCCCTTCTGCCCTCATTTTCGAGCTGCCGGATGGTGTCGAGGAGGCTCGACACGCTGAATCTCAATATCTCGCTTTCCGAGAGGATCTCGGCGTCGCCCCGGCGCTCACTGAGCCATTGCAGGGCGTGCTTTTTCTTGAGGTCCGCCAGGACGGAGAGGTTTTTCTGCACCTCCTCCTTCTGTATCCTGAATTCGCCCTTGATGGGGGTATAGGGGATGCCGAAAATTTCGATGA
>WVXK01000103.1:1399-4921 GCA_011773515.1 Deltaproteobacteria bacterium | reverse complement strand
CTTTCCCGGGACCGCGGTTTTTCATCTGGCTCTCCCCGTGAATATTTCAAGCGTGCTCTTGTAGAAGTTCATATCCGTCCCCGCGGCAGCCCGTGATCACCGCGGTGTCCTCCTCCTCTCGACGGGGATCTGGAGCACGAACTCCGCCCCGCCCCACTCGCTCCGGGCAACGTCGATCAGGCCGCCGTGGTCCATGATGATCCTGTTGCTGATGCTCAGTCCCAGTCCCGTGTTCTCGCTCTTCGTGGTGAAGAATGGGTCGAATATCCGGTCCCGTATGTCTTCGGAAACGCCGGGGCCCGAATCGGACACTTTCAGGATGATCGTGTTGTTTTCCGAGGACGTGGTTATCCTGATCCTGCGCGGTATCGATGTGGTCCGCATGGCTTCGGCCGCGTTCGCTATCAGGTTGAGGATGAGCTGCTCGAAGAGGCGCCTGTCGGCGTAGCATTTCGGCAGGTCGGGGGCCAGCTCCTTTTTGATCGATATATCGCCCCGTAAAATCGAGACGGAGGAGAGCGTGACCGCCTCCTCGACGATGGCATTTAGGTCTGTCAGCGCGAAGGTGGTCAAGCCGGGCCTGGAGAAGTCAAGGGCCTTGCGCACCACCGACTCGATCTTGTTCGATGCCGCCTGGATCTGGGAGATGATCTCAGCGGCTTTCCCGCCGTTCTCCCCCCGTTCCAGGAGCGCTCTCAGGGTTTTCGTGTAGATGTTGATGCCCGAGAGGGGGTTTCTGATCTCGTGGGCGACCCCGGCGGCAACGCGCCCGAGAGAGGTAATCCTGTCCTTCACCACCATCGCCAGCTCCTTGGACCGGGTGATGTCCATCACGTTTAGGAGCGTCGCCCTCTTTCCCCGGTACTCTATCGCGCTCGCCCGGCAGTAGATCCATCGTGTATCGCTTCTGATTTCACCCGCGATGCGGGAGGAGTGTCTCAGCTCTTCTTCCACCGAATGCAGGGCGCCCGAGCGCACCCGTTCGAACATGTTCAGGAACCGTTTGGCGTCTTCGGGATGGATCCCTCTCAGCTCATCGAGCTTTATCGGCGCCTGTATCGGGCCGAAGAGCCGCTCCACTTCCGGGTTACGGTAAACTACCTGGCCGTCCTGGGCGATGAGGATGCCGGTGACGGCGCTCTCGACCAGGTCCCGGAACCTCTTCTCGCTCTCCTTCAGCGCAGCGGTTGACCGCAGGCGCTCGGTGACGTCCTCGCCCGAGCTGAGCTTGGCAATCACCTCACCGTTCTCATCCCTCAGGAGCGAATTGCTCCAGGCGATTATCCTCTCCTCGCCGGACCCTGTCAGGACCGGGTATTCGATGTCCACGGGGATCTCGATCTCCCCCGCCAGGACCTTCCGGAATATGGCGGACACCTCCTTTCCCGTCGCCTCGGGGAGGCATTTTTGGAACCAGTTCTGCCCGATGAGCTCGCCCTCGCCGTAGCCGAGGATCTCGCAGCCTTTCTTGTTGATGAGCGTTATCTCCCCCTCCCGGTTCAGGGCGACGATGATGACCCCGGCTATGTTGAGGAAGCTCTGCGCCCTGTTGCGCTCACGGGCCACCTCGTTACTGGTCCTCAACAGGTTGTTCGCAAACTGCCGGATACGCGTGTTGTGGCCCCGGATGGTACGGACGTACAGGCAGAGAAGCCCCGTGAGAAGGATACCGGCCAGAAGGATACCGGGTGGCAGCAGGGTCTTCTTGGAAGCGATGAGGCCCGGCTGGGGAAACATGACCACCTGCAGATTCAGGTTTGCGATGGGGAGCGTTTCCTCGAAGGTGATGCCCGCCGCGTATGCCGCCTCGAACGAGGGGGGGGCGCCGGTGACGGCCCCCGTTTTTGGCATGCTGCTGAAGAAGAGGGGGGTTTTCCCCGGGGTTGCCGGGCCGTCGAAGAGAAACAGCCTGACCGGCTCGGCCTCCCGGGAGGATATGGCGTTTGCCGCTACCTGCGAAATATCCAGCAAGCCGATCAAGAACCCCTTGTGGGCCCCGCGCCGCTCATCGGCGGTGTCCAGGGGGACGCCCTTTCGGTAGTGGGGGGAGATCACCAGGTACTGGCTCACGCTCTCTCTGTCCCCCCCGAGAGGGATGTGCCGGGTAAGCAGGAGACTCCCCGTGTCCCTGACCCTGTCCAGGACTGCCCGCAGGCCGGGCTCCGAGTAGAGGTCGAAACCCACGTAGAGCTCGTTTCCCGCGCGGGGCTCGATGTAGCGGACCGGATAGTACTCCTCGCGGGTCCCGGCGCGAACGGGTCGGTTTTCCCCTCCCCTCTCGGTGACCTGAGCCTCCCGGGTCCCTTTTCCCCGGAGTTCCCTCTCGAAAGGCGCTCTCTCTGCACCCGTGACACGGGGCGCCCAGATCTCCGCCGTTATGCCCTGGTAGTGGGACGTCGTGGGGTAGGTGTAGACGGCAAACTCGGCCTCGGTGACCAGCTCCGACGATTCGTAGTAGGTGCGGAGGTCGTCTACTTCGTGCAGGTTCATCGCCAGCTCCCTTTTCAGCACCGCCATCTGCTTTTCGGCGCTGCGGGCGAAGCCGAGCGCTATCCTGGAGTCTTCCGCCTGCCTGGCGAAGAGGAAAAGGACGGTGGAGAGCACCAGGCCGACCAGAGCAATCAGGCCCAGCTCGAGGTACTTTCGGTGTAGTGATAGCTCCTTCATGCCTTCTTCGGGGGCCCTCCCTGTGTGCGGAAACCCGGTCGATGCGACAGATTTGCCTTTTTCTTCAATCTCTTCCCCGGGAAAGCATCCCTTCGCGGGTGCTTGGGCGAAAAAATGCCCGGGCAACCAAGTTTACCATANNTTTGTATACGGAGGTGCATGGAAATTGATGGTCACATGAGCGAAACAAACGCCCGTTCGATGGCGGGACGATCTTTCCGGAAAGGGGCGCACGTGTCTCGGGAAGGGGGGGAAGCTCCCGCCCCGTCACCGGTCGTTTGTGGTATTCTCCTGCTCTTTCATGGCATTCAGAAAGGCCCTGTCGATGGCATCCGATTTGAAGGGTTTTTCTATGATCCGGATCCCCATGGAGGCGGCCTCCGGGGGAATCCTTCCGGGGACGCCGGGGCAGATGAGCATGTTGATCGAGTGCGGGTTCTTCGACAGGCATTGCCGCAGAAAATCGAACCCGCTCATGTCGGGAAGCGAAAAATCGGCTATGACGATGTCAAAGGGCTTTTCCGCCAGCGCTTCCAGCCCCTCCCTCCCGCTGTCCGGGGCATAGGCATCGCATCCGTTGCTCTTGAAGTACCCTGCCAGGGAGTTTTTGATCCACGGGTCGTGGGCGATAAGCATTATTCTCAGCCCCGCGAGCCAGAGCCAGAGGCTGGCGTAATCATCGGGCATAGCGTAAGCTCCTGCCACGGATTGAGCAATGACTATGCCAGCGCTAAAGAATTTAACAATATATATAAATATCAACCACTTATGTGTCTCGAGGGTAACCTGAAGGTGCCCGGGGGAGGGAAAATGTAGAAAATATTCGAAATTGCCGGTCGAAAAAATGAGAACGGG
>WVXK01000103.1:0-1387 GCA_011773515.1 Deltaproteobacteria bacterium | reverse complement strand
CAGACAGGCTACCGCCCCGGCGAATGGTGATTTCCCCATCCGGCCCGCCGCCCGGAGTTTCGGCACATGCTGCGAAAAGATATCCAGCAATAAGCGTGCCTTTTCATAAGCAATTGATATATAATGGTTTTTTAAGTTCAGCCCTTCGCCCCTGGGAAAAGATTTACTTAATTATGGAAAGAACTGAGCGATAAGTTAAAAAGAGGGGAATTTGGCCTGTCGAAAGCGGGACCGTCCGGCCCCGCATCGCCTCACTTCGGGATCAGGATCTCGACGGTTCCCTTTTCCCGCAGCTCCCTGACCCGTTTCTGGACGGCTTCCCTGATCTTCTGCCGGGTGAGGTTCGTCCGGATCTTCTCCCCTACCTCCGCCTCCGGGAGGGGCTTGCCGCCCCTTCGCTCCTCCACCCGCAGGATGTGGTAGCCGAGGGGGGTTTCCAGGACCTCCGATATCCCGCCCGGCTTAAGGGTGAAGGCGGCATCTTCCAGGGGCCGGGGCATCTTTCCCCTGCCGAGGAATCCCAGGTCGCCTCCCCGGGGAGCCTCGGGCCCCTCGGAGTGCTTCCTGGCCAGATCGGCAAAATCCGCACCCCCCTTTGCCTCGACGAGGACCCCCTCGATCCTGGCCCTTGCCTCCCGGCGCTCTTTCTCACCGGCGCCCTGCTCGACGCCGACCATGATGCGGCGGGCCCTGACCTCTTCGGGGGGGGTGAACAGGTCGGGGTTCTCCGCGTAGTAGTCGTGGACCTCACCGTCGGCGGTGGCGATCCCGGCGGCGATATCCGTCTCGATGAGCCTGCTCACCGATATCTGGGCCCGGATGAACTCCCGGTAGCTCTCCTGGGTAAAGCCCCCCTCGTCAAGGATCGCCGCGAAGGCCTCCTCGAAGGGGAGCCCCTTCGTCACGGCGGCGATCACCAGCTCCACCTCCTCGTCTTTGGCGACGATGCCCTTTTCCCTGGCCTGCTGCCAGAGGAGCTCCTGGTCGATGAGGACGTTTAACACCTCCAACCTGAGTGTCCCCAGGCGCTCCCGGCTCTCGATCCTCTTCACGTCGATCCCCCTCTCCTGCAGGTTCCTCTCGAAGGTTTTCTGCAGCATCGGCATGCTGATCTCCACGCCGTTTACCCGGGCAGCAGCAGGGGGGGCAGGTGTGGCCGGGGGGCTGACCGT
Source organism: Deltaproteobacteria bacterium (assembly GCA_011773515.1). Classification (NCBI taxonomy): domain Bacteria; kingdom Pseudomonadati; phylum Myxococcota; class Myxococcia; species Deltaproteobacteria bacterium. The sequence continues at coordinate 215 of WVXK01000103.1, read as the reverse complement.
CTCCGGGGTGGGGGCGGCACCTTTCTCCGCCGCACCGCTCGCCGTGCCCGGGGGGGTCGCGGCCGCGGCCGGAAGGGCGGCCGCGAGCAAAAGGGCGGTGAGGAGGGCGCAGGGCAGCGCCGGGAAGGGCAGCCGCAGCTTTTTTCCCGCGCATCCCTGTTCCCCACCGGCCGTTGGGAATACCATGGCGTTTCCCGGCGCATGTGGAGAGAGCG
>WVXK01000102.1 GCA_011773515.1 Deltaproteobacteria bacterium | reverse complement strand
TGTTTCCCCTCTCGCTTATCGCTCTGAACGTTTTGATCCTCACCGCCAAGAGGAAAAGGCAGGCAAGGCTGACGAACACGCTGAACAGGGAGCTTCCCTTCCTCGCCCTCTCCCTTTCCCTGCTCATCGATGCCGGCTGCTCGATACAGTCCGCGGTCGCAAATATGCACGAATGTTTTCCTCCGGGGCCGAGCAGGATGTTCTTGAGCGATGTGAGGAGCCTCTTTGAAATCGGCGTGGACGCAGACAAACTCAAAGGCGAGATGGCGGGCCGCTACAGATCGATCCAGGCCGAGCTCATACTTGAATCCCTCATAACCGGCAAGGCCCTCGGGAGCGGCCCGGGGAAGTCGCTGAAGCAGCTATCGGAAAAGATCTTCAGCGACAGGGTCGCACAGGCCGAAGAGAGGGCGCTCAAGGCCCCGGTGAAGCTCATGCTGCCCCTGTGCCTCTTTATCTTCCCCGCCATCTTTCTCCTCATCTTCTCCCCCATCATCCTCCAGATAGGAGGGCTGTTCGGATGACCGGGATCCCTCGAAAAGAACTCATTATCGAGGCCGGGGACGTCGTGGAAAAGCTTTCGGGAAAACGTTTTTTCACCGTATCGACGACAGATCCCCTTTCGGATATCTTTATCGAAACCGATGGTGACAGGGTCGAGTTCAAGATAGCGGCCCTCTGGGGAAGGATCGTTCTCTTAAACAGGGGCAAAGAGGGGGTCGCAACAACCGGCCTGAGCATTTTAAGGAAAATATACATCTCCTCGCATACGATGGCCCTTTCGATACAGGGATGCCCGGTTATCGTTTCGGTAAATTACCCGGAGACCGATTCACCCGTCGGCACCCTGGCCGATTCCTTCCTTTATGCCGCCGCAACGGCCTGTTTTCTCTTAAGCATCCTCGCATCCCTGCCGGTGAAAAAGGTATCAATGGATTCCGTTTCTCCCCGGGGAAAACCCCTTACGATCGATTACGTTTCCGATGGATCGCCTGCCCGCTCGCAGGTAAATTTCTTCGCCCTGAAAGAAACTCTTTTCAATCTCGAAGAGAAAGACAGGAAAGACCTGGAGCATCTCTTAAAGTCCCTTACCCTCTCCAGGCTCATCTACGAGAGAAGCTGTGAAATTAAAAACCATGGGGCAATGAGCCTTGTGATCGGGGCGCTGAAGAAACGTTTAAGGGACATGAAAAGCCGGGTTTCGATGCCGGATCCGCATACAGAAGAAGCAGAAACCTTAAAAATATCATCAAAATACTATTAAATTAAATTTTTAAGTTATTATATCTAATAGCTTGTTATTTATCATTTAAGTATATATTAAGAACAAAGGTTCTCGGGCTCTCCTTTTTCCCCCAACAGGGACGTCGACGCCTGAATGCGGCTCTTAGGCCGCTGCCGCCGATGACGAGTATTTTCGTCCAGGTGGGATCATCTATCTTCGCTTCTCGCCAGAAAAGCCGCAGCCTGCTGCGTACCCCGGGCCGGGTCGACGCGGGTCAGCAGTACGCCTCCCACCAGGAACAGCAATGCGATAGAAAGGATCGATATCCGGGGGCTGCCGGTAACAACACCGGCCCATCCCACGAGAACCGGGCCCACGATCGTCCCAAACTTGCCGACCATGTTGTAGAACCCGAAAAACTCCGCCCCGTGCCCTTCCGGAACCATGCGGGTAAACAGGGAGCGCGACAGCGCCTGCACGCCCCCCTGGACGAGGCCGACGCCGATGGCGAGCGCGAAAAACTCGGTGGCCGAGTCCATCCGGGAGGCCCAGGCGACGATGATCAGGTAGACGAAAATCCCCCCGAAAATCCCCCGTTTCGGGCCGAGCCGCTCGCCGATGCGTCCGAACGCGATGGCGGCGGGAAACCCCACGAACTGGGTGATGAGGAGCGCCGTTATCAGCTTTTTAGGCTCGAAGCCGAGCGACAGCCCGTAGTCGACCGCCATGCGGATGACGGTGTCCACCCCGTCGATGTAGCACCAGTAGGCGATAAGAAACATCCAGGCGTGGCGGAGCTGCCGAACGTGCCGGAACGTGCGAATGAGCCGCCGCAGCCCGTCGCTAAGCGGGTTCATCGAATCGGCGGCCTGCGGTGCGCGGGGCTCCGGAACGAAGAAGAACACCGGGATGGAAAAGAGCGCCCACCAGAGGGCGACGCAGAAAAACGACGCTTTCACCGCCCCGGCTGCGTCAGCGAACCCGAACGTCTCCGGTGAGGTCACCATCCACACGTTGAAGCCGAAGAGCACGCCGCCCCCGAGATAGCCGAAGGCATAGCCGAGCGCGGAGACCAGGTCCACCCGCGATTCGTCGGCGATCGACGGCAGCAGGGCGTCGTAGAAGACGATCCCGCCGGAAAAGCCGACGGTGGCAAGCACGTAAAGGGCAACGGCCGGGAGCCAGTCTCCCTGGGCGACGAGGGGAAGCGCCCCCGTCATGACCACCCCCATCACCGTGAAGAAGAAGAGGAACTTCTTTTTCGCCCCGCCGCTGTCGGCGACCGCGCCGAGAAAGGGGGATATCGCCGTAACGAGCAGCCCCGCGCATGAATTGGCGATGCCGAGCTTCATCGTGCTCGCGGCGACGTCCGCCCCGT
>WVXK01000101.1:9683-29810 GCA_011773515.1 Deltaproteobacteria bacterium | reverse complement strand
ATTACCATCCCCTCCAGTTTCACCCCTCTTTTTTCGTCCACCACGGTGCAGGCCCCTCTTTCGGCCAACTGCCGATTGACTTTTCGCCCGATATTTCGGAAAATCTGAAGATCGAGCCAAATGGTGCAGGGGAGGAGAAATGGTCCAGAAAACGAAGAAAATCTGGTTCGACGGGAAATTTGTCAGCTGGGAGAAGGCCACGGTTCACGTCCTCTCCCACACCCTTCACTACGGGGTAGGCGCTTTCGAGGGCATACGCTGTTACCGGACGATAAACGGCTCCTCCGCTGTCTTCCGTCTCGGGGAGCACGTGGACAGGCTTTTCGACTCGGTGCACATCCTCTCGTTGAAAATTCCCTTCAGGAAAAGGGAAATTGTCAGCGCGGTCAAGGAGACCCTGAGGGTGAACAAGCTCCGGCAGGGATATATACGGCCGGTGGTCTTTATCGGAGCCGGGGACATGGGGCTCTTCGTGAAAAAGAACCCCGTTCACACGGCAATCGCCGTGTGGCCCTGGGGTGCCTACCTGGGGGACGACGGTCTGGAAAAGGGTATCCGGGCGAAAGTGTCGTCCTTTACCCGGCACCACGTAAACGCCTCCATGACGAAGGGAAAAATCAACGGGTACTATGTAAACTCCGTCCTTGCCAAGTGGGAGGTTGTAAAGGCGGGATATCAGGAGGCGATCCTTCTCGACACGGAGGGGTACGTATCGGAAGCGTCGGGAGAAAACATATTCATGGTCAAGGACGGTGCGATCAAAACCACCCCGCTTGCGTCCATCCTCCCGGGAATAACGAGGAGCTCCGTCATCACCATTGCCGGCGACCTGGGGATCGAGGTCAGGGAGGAGCACTTTACCCGGGATGAGCTCTACACGGCAGACGAAGTCTTCTTCACCGGCACCGCCGCGGAAATCACTCCCGTTCGGGAGATCGACGACAGGAGGGTCGGTAGGGGAAGGCCCGGGAGGATCACGAAGACCCTCCAGACCGCTTTCTTCGACATCGTCGGCGGAAAGAACGCACGGTACGAGAGCTGGCTCGATTACGTTGAGTAGAAGCCCCCTTCTGTCCGGCGGGGGCATGGTAAAATACTCTCAATGGTCGTTAACGAAATCTTCACCAGCATTCAGGGGGAATCCACCTCCCAGGGCCTTCCCTTCTCCTTTGTCAGGCTGACGGGCTGCAACCTGCGGTGTGCCTACTGCGACACCACCTACGCGTATGAAGAGGGCAGGCTCATGGATATCCCGGCAATAGCTGCGGAAGTGGAAAAGCTGGGCCTTCCAGGAGTTCTCATAACGGGCGGGGAACCCCTCCTGCAAGGGGAAACCCCGGAGCTCATCGACCTTCTCGTGAACATGGGGTACGCCGTTTCCATCGAAACCAACGGCTCTTTACCCCTTTCCGGCCTGAACAGCCCCTGCGTTAAAATCGTCGACGTGAAGACCCCCGGGTCCGGCGCGGGAGGGTCATTTCTGGAAGAAAACCTCCGCTGCCTCGGCAAAACAGACGAGATCAAGTTCGTCGTGACAGGCCGGGAAGACTTCGACTTCGCCCGCGCTTTCATCGACGAAAAGCTCCGCACCTTTCCGGGAACGGTGCTCTTATCCCCTGCATGGGGGCACGTGGAGGCCGAAACCCTCGCCGGCTGGATCATCAAAGAGCGGCTGCAGGTGCGGCTCAACGTGCAGCTGCACAAATACATATTCGGAAGCAGCACACGGGGTGTGTGAAGATGATACACGAACGGGGTGTGGTACTCGTTTCCGGCGGGATGGATAGCTGTATTCTGGCCGGATTTGCAATGAGGGAGGTAGAAGAGCTCCTGTTCCTCCACGTGCGGTACGGTCAGAGAACGGCGGAGAGGGAGCTCAAGGCCTTCCACGATATCGCCGACCATTACGGGGTCAGGGAGCGGCTCGTGGCAGATATCTCCTACCTGAGAGAAATCGGCAGCTCCTGTCTGACCGACGAAGAAATAGACGTCCCCCTCGGGGATTTCCGTGAAGACGTGATCCCCCCGTCCTACGTGCCGTTCAGAAATGCACACCTCCTCTCCATCGCCGTCTCCTGGGGGGAGGCCAGGGGCGCAACGGCGGCATATATCGGGGCCATCGAAGCAGATAGCAGCGGATACCCCGACTGCAGACGCACCTTCATCGAGGCCTTCAACAGGGCCGCCGATCTGGGGACGAGGCCAGAAACCGATATGGTCATCAAAGCCCCTTTTATCGACCTTATGAAGAAGGACCTCATCCTGATGGGGAAGTCCCTGAACGCCCCGCTCCACCTTACCTGGTCGTGCTACCGGAACGAAGACATTGCATGCGGTGCGTGCGATTCCTGCTACCTGCGGCTGCAAGCCTTCAAGAATGCGGGGATACAGGATCCGATACCATACAGCACAAGGCAAGGAGAAACAGCCAGACCGTGAAGAAACAACTGAGAAGAACATCCCAGATCCTGTTCCTGCTGATCTTCTTCATTCTCCTGATAAAAACGGACTACAGCGGGCAGAACGAGATTCCCTATCCCGTGAAGATATTCCTGGACTTCGACCCCCTGGCCTTTTTGTCAACGCTCATATCGGCGCACACCGTTCCTGCCACGCTGCTCCTTTCCCTTTTCCTGGTCGGCCTCACGATATTTCTCGGGAGGGTTTTCTGCAGCTGGGTATGCCCCCTCGGGACGCTGACGAATGCCGTCTCTTTTTACGGCAAGCCCCACGAAGAACGGAGGGGAGAAAAGAGCAGGCATGCAAGATACAAATATCTCCTCCTGTTTTTTGTCCTGGGCGGCGCGCTGGCCGGGATCGAGATAGCGGGAATATTCGACCCTGTTTCGCTCATTATCAGATCCCTCTCCCTCTCCGTCATCCCCGCCATCGACTGGCTCACCCGGGCCGTCCTCGAACCCCTCTACATAGCGAACATCCCGCTCCTTTCAGAACTTGCCGACCTTATCCTCTCACTTCTTGAAAAAACCATCCTCCCCTTCAGGAGCGTCTTCTTCAGGCAGGCCCTCCTCGTGGGGCTTCTTTTCGCCGGAATCCTGGCGGCAAGCCGCATAACCACCAGGTTCTGGTGCCGGTATCTGTGCCCCCTCGGAGCGCTTCTCGGCCTCCTCTCCCGGTTCCAGGTCCTCAAGCTCACCATGAACGACCGCTGCACTGCCTGCAACCTCTGCGCCGCCGTTTGCCAGGGGGGTGCGCGCCCGCACGTGAGGGACGGATGGTCCTCCACGGAGTGCATCATGTGCTTCAACTGCGAGAAGGAGTGCCCGGAAGAGGCGCTGGAGTGGACGTTTTCCCTGAAGGGCACGAGCAGAGACAGAATCGATATTCGCAGGAGAAGGTTCGTCCAGGCTTTCGGGCTGGGGATCGTCACGGTGGGCTTTCAGAAAGCCACGCCTGCGGGGCACGTGACGCCGCCGCTCCTGATCCGTCCTCCCGGCTCCCTCGCCGAGGAGGAGTTTCTCAGAAGGTGCATACGGTGTGGTGAATGCATGAAGGTCTGCATAACGGGAGGCCTGCAGCCTACCCTGCTGGAGGCGGGAATCACGGGAATCTGGAGCCCCCTGCTCGTCCCGAAGATCGGCTACTGCGAATTCAACTGCACGCTGTGCGGGCAGGTGTGCCCCACGGGCGCCATTAAAGAGCTGATGCTTCCGGAAAAGCAGAAAACAAAAATCGGGCTCGCCTTCGTCGACACGGGAAGGTGCATTCCCTTTGCCTTCGGAAGGCCATGCATCGTGTGCGAAGAGTTTTGCCCGACCCCGAAAAAGGCCATTTATTTCAAGAAGATCAAGAGCCCGGACGGTGAAGTCGTGAATGCGCCCGTGATCGACATCGACCTGTGCATCGGGTGCGGCATTTGCGAGACGGTGTGCCCGGTGAACGACATTCCCGGCGTCCGGATAACCTCCGCAGGTGAAAGCCGAAACCCGGACAAGAGGCTCGATCTCAAGGCAGTGGGCTACCCCGCTAAATAGGTGCCTTTTCTGCCCGGTTCGGGGAAAAATCCCCTTCCGGGGCCGGGTAGTTATTTTATTGACACTCACTGAAAATATATATATTATGCATCAACCTTTTCTCAACTTTTCTGAAACAGAAGATGACATTGTGTCGTCTTACCTGCGAAAGAGAACGTGGAGAGAAAAGAGGACAGAATAAAAAACGACAAATCGGTGGTCCCATGGCATACTTCTACGACAAAAAGTTCCCCTTAGACCCTGCGGTTGAGCCCGGCGGCTTCAACGTGGAGATCCTTCTGGAGATGCGCAAGACACTGATCCATCTGGACAGCAGCCGGCCTGTCACCAAGCTCAACGAAAACATCATGGATTTCATCAGCACGTCCGTTATCTTCGACTTCCCCGATGACGAGATCGGATAAGGTAAGCAGGGAACCGATTATGCCGTGAGAAACTTGTCGAATACGCTCCGGATATTTCCCGTAACTTCTTTATACTTTTTCTCGAAAGCATCCCGCGACGTCATGCCCAGGAGGACGATACCCCTGTCTTCGACGAGAAAGCGCTCTACCGACGCATCGTGAACCAGGCGCAGGCTTACCTCGACATCCCTCAGGAAGCGGTATCCCTCGTCGAGGATGGCAAATTCCTCCTCGTCGATGATCCCCTCCCTGCTCAACTCGAAGAGGGCTTTCAGGGTATTTTGCGTCCTTGTGGCCGGCAATTCACGCCCGTGAAGCAGCTGCAGGTACTGGACGAGAAATTCCACATCCACCAGCCCCCCCCTGCCGAATTTCAGGTTGTGGAACCCTCCGCTCTCTTTGCCGAGCTCCCTCTCCATCCTCGAGCGGATATCGCTCAACTCGCTTTTGAGCGACGGTGGGGTGGGCGTCTCGTACACGTAGGATGCAATCCAGCGACCAACATCCTTCCCGAAATCCCTGTCATCCACCACCACCCTCGCCTTTATGAGCGCCTGCCGCTCCCAGATCCGGGCATCCTGCTCATAATAGTTCTTGAAAGCACTGAATGACGTGACCAGGGGCCCCTGGCTCCCCGACGGTCTGAGCCGCATGTCGATCTTGTAAACATACCCCTCCTTCGTTACCGTGGAAAGGTTTGATATGAACCGCTGTGCGACCCGCGCGAAAAATTCCTGGTTCGTGATCTTCTTCCTTCCCTCTGCCCCCCCTTCCGCGGTAATATCCGTCTCTCCCATGTGGGAGTAGATGAAAATGATATCCAGGTCGGAGTGAAAATTGAGCTCCTCACCGCCGAGCTTACCAAGCCCCACGACAAGAAAAGAGGCCTCTTGTTTCTCGCCGGCCTCATCGACGTACGAGGGCACTCCATATTTCTTCAGAGCCTCCCTCCTGGCCAGAAACAGGGTGAACCCCATCGACACTTCGGCCAGGGCCGACAGCTGAAAGGAAAACTCCTCGAGGGAGAGATTCCCGCCGAGCCGGTGTATCCCGATCCGCAAGAACTCCTCGCTCCTGTACCGGCGCAATATCCCGAGCTCATCCTCGAAATGCTCTGCCAGCACGAGCTTTTCCCCCAGCTCCTTTCTCATCTCCGTCTTGTTCTTGATCACGGCGGACTGGCCTTTCCTGAGAAGGACATCCAGCAGGTCGAGATTATTGGTGAAATAACCGGAAAGGTACTGACTCGACCCGAAGAGCTGGACCAGGGGCTCGATCACCCCCGGGTTTTCCGATAACAGGGCGTAAAACGTCGTCCGCGCGCCGATTGCCCGAATAAACGTGTCTATGTTGGAGAGGGCCCTGTCGGGAGCCGGCGTTTCGATTACCCTCTGCAGCAGAAGGGGCGCTATCTTTCTCAGATAGTTGCGGGCCCTCTGGGTCATCCGGGATGATTGCGGCCCCGACCGCAGAAGGTCGAGGTTTTTCGAAGCGCCGCCGGGGTCCGTAAATCCCATTTCGGCGAGCGTCGCCAGGGTATCCTCGAAAGACATGTCCCCGTAGAGCAACCCGATTACCTCGGGCGCAACATCCGACTCCACTTCGGGTTTTTCCTCGGCAAAGAGCTTTCCGAAGATATCCCTGACCTTTTTCCTCTTCCTGGCCAGCTCTTTTTCAAAGTCCGGAACGGACTCAAAGCCCATGAGGTAGGACACCTTTTCAAGGTCTTCGTCCCGGGGCAGGAGCTGGGTCTGCATTCCCCGCAGCATCTGTAACCTGTGCTCGAGATTTCGTAAAAACCGGTAGGCATCGGCAAGGGTCTCCTCCTCGGGCGGAGAGAGGTATCCCTCCTCCCGGAGGGAGACAAGGGCCCTCATGGAATTTTCTTCCCTCAGGGGTGGATTTTTCCCCCCGAAAATCAGCTGGTGCGACTGAATGAAAAACTCTATCTCCCGGATACCCCCTTCGCCGAGCTTCACGTCCCACATGTGCTCCTGCTTGACCTTCAGGGAGAGGTCGATCCTGCTCTTGAGCTCCTTGATCTCATCGACGGTGACGAAATCGAGAAATTTCCTGTACACGAATGGGGTGAGCATCTTGATCACCCTCTGGCCGAGCTCCCTGCTGCCGGCAACGGGTCGTGCTTTTATCAGCGCCCCCCGCTCCCATGTCTGCCCCCAGGATTCGTAGTACACTTCCAGGGCCCTCTTGGAGTTGGCCAGAGGCCCCCGCGTCCCGTCGGGGCGCAACCGCAAATCAACCCTGAAGACGATTCCGTCACCCGTTACCTCGCCGATGAGCCGGGTCACCATCTCCGCCACTTTGATGAAGAACTGGTGAAAGGTTGTCTCCTCACCGGCTCGCCTTCCATCCCCGTTCACCCCCGCCGGAAAGACACCGTCTTTCTCGTAGACGTACATGATGTCGATATCGGAGCTGAAGTTCAACTCCCGTCCCCCCAGCTTCCCGAGGGCAAGGACGCAGAACTGGCACTCTCTTTCCTCACCGCCCTCGCCTTCGATCAGCGGGATCCCGAACCTCTTCTTCAGGCTCGAGAGGGCAAACTGCGTTGCGCCGCACAGGGCGGCCTCTGCAAGGTCGCTGAGCGCCCGGGCTGTCTCCTCCATCTCCGCCAGGCCCCCGAGGTCCCTCAGCCCTATCCGCACGATCTCACGGCCCTTTATCTTTCTCAAAAGCTTCGATACGTCGCCCTCTTCCGACAGCTGGCCCGTCGCATCGATGATCTCCTCCCGCAAAAGCTCCCCGTCGAGGGACTCCCGGCACCTGCCTTCGGAAAAAAGCCAGTCGAGCAGCTCGCTGTCCCTTGCCAGAATGTCGGTCAGGTACTCGGAGCAGGAAAGAACGGGCAGGATGAGCTTCGAGGTCTTCTCCTCCAGAACGACCTTCGCCACTTCTTCGGCCCCGAAGGAAGCGGCTATTTTCATGAAATTCAGGAGGAAGAGTTCCTGATCGGGCACCCGTGACGAGAGATTGAGCATCGCAGAGGCAATCTTTTCTCCGCAGACTGCTTCCAGTTCTTTCCAGAGAGCGTAGCTGCTCATTTCATCAGGGCTTTTATTCCCGCGTTGTAGGGGGGCTTGACCACCCCTTTTTCGGTGATAATAGCCGTAACGAGCTTCGCCGGCGTTACGTCAAAAGAAGGGTTATAGACGGAAACCCCCGAGGGAGCGATTCTCGTTCCCATCAGGTTCGTCACCTCCGATGCGTCTCTCTCCTCGATGGGGATCTGCCTTCCGCTCTTTATCTTCCTGTCTATCGTCGAGATCGGCGCGGCCACATAGAAGGGAACGCGGTGATGCTTCGCCAGAACTGCCAGCGGGAAGGTTCCAATCTTGTTGGCCACGTCGCCGTTGCCCGCAATCCTGTCCGCCCCCACGATGACCATATCCACGCCCCCCCTCGCGATGATGGATCCGGCCATGCTGTCCGTGATGAGGGTGCAGGGGATGTTGTCCTTCATGAGCTCCCAGGATGTCAGCCGCGCCCCCTGCAAAAAGGGCCGGGTTTCATCGATCAGGACGTGTACCTTCTTCCCCATCTCGATGGCTCTTCTCACAACGCCGAGGGCCGTCCCGTAGCCCCCCGTCGCAAGCGCCCCCGCATTGCAGTGGGTCAGGATCGTGCTCTCCTTCTTCATCAGCTTCGCACCATTTCGCCCTATCGACCTGTTTGCCTTGACATCCTCCTCCAGAATGTCGAGGGCTTCCTTCTCGAGGCGGAAGAGAATCTCCTCCGGGTCGCGATCGCTCACACGCTCGAATACGGCCTTCATCCTGTCGAGGGCGAAAAAGAGGTTCACCGCCGTCGGCCGCGTCCCCGCAAGTATCCTGTATGCCTCCCCGAACTCCTCTTTGAGCACCCTCTTTCGATTGATGGCCCCCTTGAGGGCAAGAACGATTCCGAAAGCAGCAACGATGCCGATAGCCGGGGCTCCCCTGACCACCATCGTCTTTATGGCGTTGCCCACCTCGACACAGGTTTTCAGCTTCCGATAGCTCTCCCTGATGGGAAGTATCCTCTGGTCAAGGAGTATCAGTTCATTGCCGGTCCAATCGATGTGCTTGAAATTCATGTTTCCCCCCCCGCGTAATTATTCCCTTCCTTGTCCCTTCCGCGAGATAGCGCTCTCTTCCCGCGACCCCGCAACCTTGGCATCTTCCCCCCTTTGAAAGGGGTATCTGGTGTCATAACCGGCTTCACCTGCGAATGACATCGACTCCCAGGACGCTCTGCATCTGCTCGAGGGCAAACACGTGGCTCTTTCTGTCAAGGCCGGCGACGATACGCTCATCCACACGCACGTCATACCCTCTCAGGACAGCATCATAGGCTGCGTAGAAGATACAGATATTCGTCACGCAACCTGCCAGGTGGAGCGTGTCGGCCCCGAGGTCCTTCAGCGTCCGGTCCAGAGACGTTCTGTAGAAGCAGGAATAGGTCGTTTTCTCGATCACCTTGTCCCCCGGCCGGGGCGCCAGATCCTTGACGACTTCCGCGCCCTTGGTGCCCTTCACGCCGTGAGCAGGCCAGCCGAACCGTTCAAACTCCACGTCCTTCTTTGCGTGAGCATCGTTGACAAAGACAACCGGCTCCTTTTTCCTCCTGGCCGAAGAGATCCTCTTCTTGAGGGCAGGGATGATCTTTTGCGTCTCCGGGACATACAGAGGCGCCCCCTTAAGAACGAAATCGTTCAGCATATCGATGATTATCAAGGCACTTTTTCCTTTTCTCGCCATTATTTCTCCCTCTTTCCGGTAAAGTGGTTAAAACAGTTTTTTCTCCTTTATGGCGTCGAGAAGCTTCTCCTCGATCTTTTTCCTCTCCTTCTCAAAAAGATCCTTCCCCTTTTTTTCCAGGAGCCGCTCCGGGCTCAGGATGACCCGCAGCCCGTTGATCGGCCCCACGATGCGCAGGGGCAAGACCAGGTTTCCCCTGTCATCGGCTGCAAACTTTCCGATGCCCCTCACATCGCCCACGATTTCCCGGGGAATCACCGCGTCCCCCGAGAAAACGAGCCTGTTATCAGGCGTCAAGCGGGCCTCGCCCTTCAGGCGGAAACTGTCGGTTGTGAACTGAAAGTCCCTGACCACCGCTTCGCCCGCTGCAATTTCGAAGGGAGCGTAGACGTCATCGAACACCGTTACCGTCCGTTTGTGCTCGGCCTTACCCGTATGCCGCTCCACGAGGCCCCCGATGCCCGCCGCGCTTCCTATGTCTGACAGAAGGTCCACCCCTTCGATCTTGCCGCTCTGAATCCTGATCTCACCGTTTCCCGAGAGGGTCCTCCTGATATCTGCAGCCGACGAGCCTTGACCCTTCAGGGAGAGCTTTACCTTCGCCACGCCGTCCATGAAGCCCCCGAAGGATGTCACGCTCTTGAAAAAATCGAATACCGATACCCTGTCGGATGAAAAGCGCATCGTAAACGCCCTGTTATTTGAAAACGGGGAGTAGGAACCTTCTGTTTTCGCCTTTCCGTCAAAGATGCCCACCTCGATCCCTTCCCACGTCACCTCTCCCTTGTCCAACCGGAGGGTTCCCGAAACGTTGTTGAGGTTGGCACCTTTGTACCTGAGCGTGTCCACGGAAACCTTCGCTGCAATGTCGGCTTTCTTCGCCATATCGGGGAAGGTCTTCCGCTCCCCGGCCCCTTCCTTTTTCTCTTTCTCTTCCTTCTTTTCCCCCTTGGCCCTTGCCTCCAGAATCGAATCGATGTCCAGGAAGTTCGCCCTGGCGGTAAAGTTTCCCCGGGGGCCATTTCTCATGGTGATATTTCCCGAGAGGGAAACCCTCTGTCCGTTCAACAGGCCCGAAAGCGGATTGAGGGAAAAACCGTCCCTGTCCATCTCCAGATGGCCGGCAAGGCTCCGAACATTCAGGCCCTCACCCGGGAGCTCGAAGTCGACCGATTTCAGGTCGGCCCGGGCGGAAATGGCTTCCCTCTCCTTGCCGCCGCCGCGGACAGATACCGACGTCGTCACGCCTCCAGAAAGGTTCAGCTGCGACAGGTCCTTGAAAAACTGGCTGACCGATTCCAGCTTGTCAATGGTAAACCCCGATCTGAGCTCATAGCGGCCGCTTTTCGCATTGTACCAGCCGTTTATGGACGAGATGATCTGGGGCAGCCTGAACTCGGCGTTCGAGATTATGACGTTATCTCCCCGGTATCTTCCCTGAAAGATAAGGCTCAGCTCGGAATCGGCGTACTTTTCAAAGGTGTCCCGGTAGAAGAGAATGGCCTCGGTCAGGTCCATCTCCCCCTCGAAGCCCAAGTCATCGGGTGTTCCCGCAGCGGCGAGTATTACCCGGCCCTTCCCGCGGGAGCGCAATGGCAGTTCTTTGCCCGTTATGCGGGTGTAGATGGCGGAAAGTTTTTCGACGTCCAGTTTTTCCGACGTAAGCACCCCCTCGAACTCGGGTATCTCCCCGGCCAGAACCACGCCTCCCCCGATATCCACCGGCAGATCGAGAATGTTTCCCGACAGGTCAAAGGAGACATCCCCCGCCCCCCTGGCCATTGAGGTTACCATGCAGAAGCCGGAAAGATCGACGACACCGGCGAGAGGCTCGAGGAGGGTAACGGCCAGGCTCGTTTTGACCTTTCGGTCAAACCCGATATTGCTTATCTTCAGGTTGACCGGTGAGACCGTTACCTGCTCCACTCTGTCCCCCGACAGCTCCGCGACGAAGGTGTAACTCCCCTGCTTCACGCTGACCGTTTCAATCTCCAGGTCGAGGGTTTCGTCCTCCCTCTCCTCCTTCACCGCTGCCTCCTCCCTGCTGCCCACCAGTTTATCGAGCACGTCATCAATTGAGAGGTGGCCATCCCGGTATTTCCTCAGAAACAAATGCGGGGAATCAACGACCACTTCCTTTATCCTGAGATTCCCCAGGATAAGCGGTATGACCCTCATCTTGAGCTTTCCCGAGCTGAACTCCAGGGGGGGCTCCTCGGGGTGGATCCTGTCCCCGGCAATCTTGAGGTCGGCAACCTCGAAGGCCAGTCCTCCCAGGAGAGAAAAGTCCACCTTTCCCAGCGATACGCTCCTGCCCACTTTCTCGCTCAGGGTGCGTTCGATGAGGGGCCGGTACTTCTCGGGCTTGAGGGTGACGGAGAGGTAAACCAGGAGAGCGCCCGCGATTAAGGCGAGGGCAAGTATACCTGCTGCAACGATCCTCTTCATGCTATGCCTCAATACATTGTCCAACCCGGAAATCAGGGTTCGAGCAATCTTTTCAAAATTTCATTCACCAGGGCGGGATTTGCCTTCCCCTTCGTCTCCCGCATCACCTGGCCAACGAAAAATCCCAGGACCCCCTTCTTTCCCTCCCGGTAGGTCGTCGCTTCGCCGGGATGGGCATCGATCACCTTTTGCGCAATCTTCTCGATCGCGGCCTCATCGCTTACCTGTCTCAGCCCCTTCTCTTCGATTATCTTCACCGGGTCATCCCCGGTCTGGTAAACGATCTGAAATATCTCCTTCCCGATCTTCCCGCTTATCACCCCTTCATCGGTTGCCTTCACGATTCCTGCAATGTGGGACGGCGTGAGCTTGGTTTCGGTGATATCCACCCTGTCCTTGTTGAGCTCCCGCAGCACCTCGGTCATCAAAAGGTTTGAAATCGCCTTCGCGTTCCCGTGCACTGCCACCGCCGCCTCGAAGAAATCGGCCAGGGCCCTTGACTGGCAGAGGACTTCGCTGTCGTAGGCGGGGATGTTATATTCCCTCTGGAACCGGTCTCTCTTTGCGAGGGGGAGTTCCGGAATGGACTCCCTGATCTTTTCTATCCAGCCCTCGTCGATTTCAAGGGGAACCAGGTCCGGGTCGGGGAAATACCGGTAGTCGTGGGCCTCCTCCTTCGTCCTCATGCTCACCGTTTTTTCCGCGGCCACGTCCCAGAGGCGTGTCTCCTGAATGACCTGGCCGCCCTCCTCTATGGCCCCGATCTGCCGCCCTATCTCGTACTCGAGGGCTTTCTCCACGTTCCTGAAGGAATTCATGTTCTTCAGTTCCGTCTTGGTTCCGAATGCAGACTGGCCCCGGGGCCTCACGGATACGTTGGCGTCGCACCGGAAGCTCCCCTCTTCCATGTTCCCGTCGCATATGTCCAGGTAGACCAGGATGTCCCGAAGCATCCGCAGGTATGCCCCTCCCTCTTCCGGGCTCCTTATCTCCGGCTCCGAGACGATCTCCAAAAGGGGCACGGCTGTGCGGTTGAAATCAACCAGGGAAAAGTGCGACTGCTCGAACTCCGCCTCGTGGAGGAGCTTTCCTGCGTCCTCCTCCATGTGGATGCGCGTCAGGTTGATCCGTTTCCTGCCCCCCTTCGTGTCGATCTCGACGAATCCTCCCTCTGCGATGGGAAGCTCGTACTGGGAAATCTGATACCCCTTGGGGAGGTCGGGGTAGAAGTAGTTCTTCCTGGCGAATATACTCTCCCTCCGGACGGTGCTCCCCGTGGCAAGGGCAGCCTTGAGCGCAAAATCCACGACTTTCCTGTTCAGGACAGGGAGCACACCGGGCATTCCCGTGCATACGGGACAGGTGTTGCTGTTCGCCTGCCTGCCGAAGGCCGTCGAGCAGGCGCAGAATATCTTCGAGTCCGTCTTGAGCTGCGCGTGGACCTCCAATCCGATAACCGCCTCAAACTCCATCAGCTCTCCTCTCTGGCCCCGCTCTCCCCCGCCACGCCGAAAGCCCCCAGGACAGACTCGAGGGCCGAGGCAACCTTTATGAGGTCCTCCTCCCTGAAGTGTTTCCCGATTATCTGGACCCCCACGGGAAGGCTTTCCTCGTCCCGGCCGCAGGGCAGAGAGATCCCGGGGAGGCCTGCCAGGTTCGTCGGTATGGTGAAGACGTCCGAGAGATACATGGTGAGGGGATCCTCCGTCTTCTCTCCGAGCCTGAACGCCGTGGTGGGAGACGTGGGTGTCACCAGGACGTCCACGGCGTTGAATGCCTCCAGAAAGTCCCTCTTGATCAATGTCCTCACCCTGAGGGCCTTCCCGTAAAACGCATCGTAGTAGCCGGCGCTGAGCGCGTACGTGCCAAGCATGATGCGCCTCTTCACCTCCACGCCGAAGCCATCCGCCCTCGTCTGCCGGTACATGCCGATAAGGTCGGAATACCCCTCGCTCCTGTACCCGTAACGCACCCCGTCATACCGGGCAAGGTTGGAGCTGGCTTCGGCAGGTGCGACGATATAGTAACAGGCAAGCGCGTAGTCCGTGTGGGGGAGGGACACCTCGACAATCTCGCACCCGAGACGTTCCAGGGCGGCAATTGCGTTTCTCACCTCCCGGTCCACCTCGGGCTGTATCCCGCCGACGAAGTACTCTTTCGGGATGCCCACCCGGGTGCCGGAGAGGTCCCGGCCGCACCACTCACGGTACGGAGGAACCCCCACGTCAACCGACGTGGAATCCTTCGGATCGTAGCCCGCTATCGCTTCCAGGAGAATGGCCGCGTCCTTTACCGTCTTCGTGATCGGGCCCGCCTGGTCGAGGGAGGAGGCGAAGGCGATCATGCCGAACCTGCTCACCCTGCCGTAGGTCGGTTTCACTCCCACGGCGCCGCAGAGGGAGGCGGGCTGCCGGATCGATCCCCCCGTGTCGGTCCCGACGGCCGCCGCGCACAGGCCCGATGCCACCGCTGCCGCGGATCCGCCGCTGGACCCGCCGGGGATCCTCCCCCTGTCCCAGGGATTTCTCGCCGCCCCGAAGTAGGATGTTTCCGTGGAGGAGCCCATCGCAAACTCGTCCATGTTCTGCTTGCCCAAAAGAACGGTTCCCGCATCGGAGAGCTTTCTGTAAACCGTCGAATCGTAAGGGGGAACGAAGTTTGACAGGATCCTGCTTCCACAGGTTGTCAGGATCCCCCCCGTGCAGAAAATGTCCTTCAGGCCGATCGGAACGCCGTGCAGCGGCCCCCTGTCCTCGCCCCTTGAGAGGGCTGCGTCCATTTCATCGGCCCTTCTTATCGCTTCATCGTTCAGGACCGTCACGTAGGAGTTTATCTCTTCATCGTGGGCATCAATCCTGCTCAAATAGTGCTCCGTAATCTCCCGCGACGTCACCTCTTTCTTCCTCAAATACTCGGCAAGATCCTCAAGTGTCAGGTGATGTAGCTCCATCGCACTTCCCTTCCCGCCTCAATCCTCGATAATCTTCGGCACCCGGAAGCAGTCTCCCTCCCTGTCCGGCGCATTTGTGAAAATCTTTTCCCGTTCAGCAAAGGATTCGACCCTGTCATCACGCAGAACGTTTCTCAGGGTGATCGCGTGTGCAGTTTCCCCGATATCCTGCGTATCGAGCTCATTGAGCTTCTTCATGTACTCGAGAATGTTTCCCAACTGCTCGGTAAAGGCTGCGACCTCGTCATCGGTGAGCGCAAGCCGGGCAAGCCGGGCAATGTGCAGAACCTCTTGCGCCGTTATCGGCATGTCTTCCTCCTGGAGGGGGAACTCCGGGTAGGTTCAATGTACCACATCCCCCCGGTATTTCAAAAGAACGGCAACCTCCGGCAATCAGCCCTTGTCCGGCGTAACACCCTCTTTTTTCAGTTCTTTTTCCGCATCTCTCTTGATCTTCTTTTGCCCCTCAGATGCCTCCTGCTGGATCATCGCCTTGCAATTATCGCAAATGCTCCCCTCCATGAGCCTCTCTTTTCCACAGACCATGCACCTGCTTTTTTTCTCAGCCATCCCTTCCTCCGTACCCCGGTTTCAGGCAACCGGTTTGTTTTCGACCCGCTTTTAAAAAAAAATGCCCTCCCTACTATGTTAAAAGAATAGCCGCAAAAACGAAAGGAATTAAGCAGACAGCGGGAGGTTCACCGGGGCGCATGCTCAATGTGCAGGGAATCCCGATGGCCCGTAAACCGCTGGAACATAGATATTCCCGCGGGGGGATCCGGCCCGTGTCCCAAAAGAAGGGGTTGAGGAGAAGCGCCCCGTTCGACGTTTGCGGGAAAGGGAAAAGAAATGCCTCCTCGTCCAGAGCCGCTCCGGCTCTTCGCCGTGCCGTTCTGTTCTCGGCAGCCGGAGAGGGGATTTACCCTACCGGGCGCCGATAACCTTGCCGGCAACCTCCCGGCCGAGCTCCACGCACCGCTGAAGCTCATCCTCCGATGGTGCCATTCTCACCCTGACCGGCTCTGCGGCGAGCTTCATCCTCATGGTGGAGAGTATGTCCTGCACCATTTTTATCGCCTCACCGCTCCACCCGTAGGAACCGAACACGGAAAAATGCATGCCCCTGACGGTGAGGACCACCATGTTGGAGATGACGTTCAAAATCGGCTTCGGTATGGTGGCGTTCAGCGTGGACGTTCCGAAGATAACGGCATCGGCGATTTCGATCTCGTCTATTATCTCGTTCATCGAAACGTCGACGGTGTTTATGAGACGCACCACGGCGCCCGCTTTCTTTGCCCCCTCGCCGACTTTCTTCGCCATGGCAGCCGTGTTGCCATGGGCAGACGCGTAGACCACGAGAACCCTTTTCTCGTCCCCCTTGCGCTCAAGTATCGTTGCCCTCTCCCGGTACCACTCGACGTAATCCCAGGGGGCTTCACGGAGCACGGGACCGTGGGAAGGGGCGATGATCTCTATCTCTTTATCCCTGATCTTGTCGCATGCCTTGATGATGTATTCCTTGTACGGCCGCATGATGGTGTTGTAGTAGTATCGGAACGCCATCTGGGCCGTCTTCTTCTCATCCTCATCGAGCTCGTCGTTGAAGAGCTTCTCGGTGCTGTAGTGGGCCCCGAAGCAATCGCAGGGAAACAGGACTCTCTGGGTCTCATCGTAGGTAAACATGGTGTCGGGCCAGTGCAGGTAGGGAGCCAGGACAAAGGAGAGCTTTTTCCCGCCCAGGTCCACCTCCTCGCCGTCCTCAACGACCCGCACGTTGTACTCGGCATTTACGATGTTGTCCACAAAGCCCTTCGCCGCCTTCGACAGGAAAACCGTCACGTTCGGATTTACCCTCAATAGCTCGACGATGGCACCGGAATGGTCCGGCTCGGAGTGATTTACCACGACGAAGTCCAGCTTCTCCGGCGCAACATGCTCCGATATCTTTTCCATCCACTCGGCGTGAAAAGGATGGTTCACGCAGTCGATAACACCCGATGCCTTCTCGCCCATGACAAGGTAGGAGTTGTAGGTCGTTCCGTACTCGGTGGGAATGACGATATCGAAGACGGCGAGATCGGGGTCCTTGGCCCCCACCCAGAAGACACCATCGGTAACCTTGATCGAACCCATTCGTTCACCTCCAGCGCTCGATTGCGTTATGTGTTTCCTTACTCCTCGACTCTCTCAAATTCATCCTTGGTGGCGCCGCAGAGCGGGCACACCCACGCCGCCGGGATATCCTCGAAGGCAGTGCCGGCGGGGACCCCGTTATCGGGGTCGCCTTCCTCGGGATCGTACACGTAGGTGCAGAGAATGCATCTGTACTTTTCCATATCATTCCCCTCCTCAAACGTATCTATCAGTTTAACACATGGCGGGAACCACGGATGCGGCGATTCACGGGCGCTTCTCCGGCCACACGACCCGGATCCCCTGAGAGCCGGGGTTCCAGCCCCCTGCCGGCCGTGGGGACCGAACCGATTCACCATTTCCCTTGATCCTACTGTATCATAAACGATACCCTGAATGCAGGTGCCGGCATGGTGGGAAACAGGGAGGATGAACATGGAAGTAATTGAAAACAGGGCATCATGGGAAAATCAGTTTATCGCCTGGGCCCGCCATGCCGTCCCGGTGATCGAGGGCGGTGAAGTCAAGAAGGCTTTCTCCACCTACCCCTTCGTGGTGAACAGCACCTCTTTCCTCCAGCCCCCGCGGGTACCACCGAAAGATGCGAGGGTTGCGCTCATCAGCTCTTCGGGAGCCTTCGTCGTGAAAAACCAGGAGCCTTTCGATTCCACCAATCCCCTCGGGGATCCCTCTTTCCGGCCCGTTCCGGCAGACACCGGCATAGGTGAGATCAGCTTCAGGCACGAGCAGTACAAGAAAGAGTATGCCACCGCCGACCCGAACGTCGTCTTTCCCCTCTGGCTGCTCAAGGAGCTGGCAGCCAGGGGAGAGATTCGCGAGCTCTTCTCCCCCGCTCTCTCCTTTTCCGGCTATATCGCGAACCCGGGATACTTCATCGACACGACGGGGGCAGAAATCCTCGGGCAGCTCCGGGCCGGGGACGTCGACTGCGCCCTCCTGGTCCTGGTCTGACCCGTCTGCACCCAGTCCGGCGGTCTGCTGGCCAGGAAGATAGAGGAGGGCGGCATTCCCACGGTTACCCTCGCCGTGTTCGAAGGTATGGCGAAAAACGTACGGCCCCCCCGGACCCTGATACTCCCCCATCCCCGGGGCGCGACGCTGGGCGAACCCAACAACAGGGAAATGCAGACCCGTGTGTTGAGAAAGGCCCTCTCGCTGTTTGAAACGGTGAATGAGGGGGGGGCCATGGAGACCCTCGAAACGGGGTGGCCAAAAGATACGTAACAAAAATCCGCCCCGCCGGGAAATGCACGCGGTCAAAATGGGGAGGCACTGGTCTTTCGTACCTGATCGATCGCCTTCTCTATGAAGAAGCGTGCAGCATCCACATCGGGAACCGCTTCGATAGCGTAGCGGACGTCGCCCCGAAATTTCTCCGTGGGAAAACGCTTCATGTAGAACGGTGCACCGGGTGCGCTGGCGGAGGCCATGAACCTGATGGTCCCTGCATTGTGCGGTCCCCCGATCCGGATGACCTCGAGTCCGGCGATGCTTTCGACGAAGATCTCGAACTCCTTGTGGACGATAAAGCCGCGGCGGATGATCACCCTCCTGCTGGTAATGGTGTAGCTGACAGCGGAAGACTCGAGGTAGAAGAGGAGGTAGTGGCCCGCCGTCAGGAAGAGGCCGAAGAGAAGGAACGGAAGCGAGCAGAGCAGAAGGGCCACCCTTGCCATTTCCAGCACCTGGGATGACCGGGGAAGACCGAGGGAAAAAAATATGAAGAAGACACTCACGAACAGCACGGGCACCCCGATGAGGGAAAAATACCATGCTTTCCGGGCATAAACCCCGCGAATGGGCCGAAGCATGGCGAAGTGCTCTTCACCCGCTAAAAGCATCGTGGAGGAACTGTCGATCAAACACCGCTCCCTGAAAACCCGTTTTCTGCCCGAAGGCAGGCAGCAGCAGGGTGGCGCGTTGAACCCTGCCACAGGCAAAGTGTACCACAATCGGGGGCCGGGAAACTATCGCACCCTCATCCGGGATCCGCAATAACTTCTATCCGTCACCGGCACCCGGGCCAAAGATGAAAAAAGCCCACGGAGGTGGGCTTTTTGAGATCATGGTCGGGATGACTGGATTTGAACCAGCGACCCCCTGGTCCCGAACCAGGTGCTCTGCCAGACTGAGCCACATCCCGCCCTATGCTGACATTATATAGTCTACGCCACCGTCCGGGTCCGCTTTTTCATCTCCCGTATCGTGGCGGCGTAATCGACGGTCTGGAAAATGCCCGAACCCGAGACGACAATATCGGCACCGGCACCGGCCACATTCCCCACGTTCTCTACTTTTATACCACCGTCGACCTCTATGTCAACGGGAAGCGAATACCGGTCCACCTGCTGCCGCAACAGTTCGATCTTCTGTATCATCTGCGGAATAAAGCTCTGCCCCCCAAATCCGGGGTTGACGGTCATGATGAGGACGAGGTCCAGATCCCCGAGTACCCACTCTATGGAGGA
The DNA here is from genome assembly GCA_011773515.1 of Deltaproteobacteria bacterium. Classification (NCBI taxonomy): domain Bacteria; kingdom Pseudomonadati; phylum Myxococcota; class Myxococcia; species Deltaproteobacteria bacterium. Next base: position 10,631 of record WVXK01000101.1, on the reverse strand, counting down.
GAGGGGCGTTTGTGGGTTCAAGGAGACGCCCGCTTTTTTCCCCAGCTCACGAATCCTTTTCAGAAGCCTCTGAAGGTGGTCGGTGGCCTCCACGTGGACGGTGATGATATCGGCTCCCGCCGCCGCGAACTCATCCACGTACTTTTCGGGCTCAACGATCATCAGATGGACATCCAGCGGCAACGACGTCTCTTTCCTGAGTGCCTTGACGATCATGGGGCCCACGGTAATGTTGGGGACGAACCTCCCGTCCATGACATCGACGTGCAGGAGGTCTGCTCCCCCCCGTTCAACTTTTTCCACCTCTTCTCTTAGTTTCAGGAAATCCGCCGAAAGAATGGATGGTGCGACTCGAATTTCCTCACCCACGCGCGCCACCTCCTTTTTTTATTCCCGCGAGAAAGAAAATATCTCCGTCGATGAGATCCGGCGCGGTTATCGCGAACAACCCGGCGTCTGTCCAGCCGGGGACGGGGGGCACAATATCCCCCACCGATTCTACCACGCAGCCAGTCGCCCGAGAAACCCTCTTTACCACCTCTTCGTTCTCCCTCGAGGTGAAGGTGCACGTCGAGTAGAGACAGTAGCCTCCCTCCTTTACGCAGAGGATGGCATTCGTGAGTATCTTTTCAGATTTCCCGCCGCAGAGCTCCACATCCCTCTTGCCGATCCTCCATTTCACCTCGGGGTTTCTCCTCATCACCCCCAGCCCGCTGCAGGGGGAGTCGACGAACACCACGTCGAAAGCGGACCGCATGTCCCGGGGCACTTCGCCGGAAAAATCGACCTTCACTATCGAGACGCCGCCGACCCCCATCCTGTCGAAGTTTTTCCTCATGCTCTCGATCCTTGCATCGGACACATCCGTCGCCCACAGCTCCCATGCGGGCAGAAGAGACCGGAGATAGGAGGTCTTTATACCCGGAGCGCTGCAGGCATCGAGGAGCG